>CAYMUV010000206.1:0-1509 GCA_964393855.1 uncultured Nitratifractor sp. | reverse complement strand
TTATTAATTTTACCACTTATGTTATTTGGTAAATATAAGTTTAAAGACCCAAAGCCTAGTTTTGATAAGCCTAGAGAGATTATTATGAAGCTTAATAATAAAGATATTCATTACGCAAATCATCTGCTTGGAACTATTTATAATATATTAAAAGAGTATCCAGATGGAGGATTAAAAGTAGTTGTTATTGCATATGGACCTGGTATGAGGGTTATTAAAAAAGATTACGATAAAAAGACACTATCTAGAATTAAATCGTTAATGGAGTATGATGTAGAGTTTATTGGGTGCATTAATACAATGCAAACAATGGGTTGGAAAAAGAGAGATTTTATAGATGATATTACTTTTGTACAAGCTGGAATTGTAGAGGTTATAGAGCGACAAGCACACGGCTTTATTGATGCAACTCCTTATTAATATTAAAGCCATTAAATCGTAATAAAGTAATTTTCTACTATAATAGTAGCTAAAAAAGGAGCTACTATTAAATATTTTATTCTTCTGTTTATATTTTTTATCGCTTGCAATAACAATAGTAAAAACTATAACTATCCAGATAGCACTCAATATAAAGAGAGTAATCTAACTAAAAAGGCACAACTGCCTAGTTACTTAAAGGTATATTTTTCTAAACATAGCAGTAACTATACTGGTGGCGTAGATGATTTGATAGTTAGAGATATTAATCAAGCTAAGTTCAGCATAAAGCTAGCTATTTTTAATTTAACAAGTAAAAAGATAAGTAGTGCTTTAATTGATGCTAAAAATAGAGGCTTAGATGTTAAGGTAATTACAGAGAGTTCAAATTTAGAATCTAGTGGTTTTAAAGAGCTTAAGAGTGCTAATATAGCTGTTTTAGAAGATGGAGTTTCGTACTCTTTAATGCACAATAAATTTATGGTTATAGATAATAGATTACTTTGGAGTGGTTCTGCTAACTATTCGGATTTTAGCTTTTATAGAAATTGGGAGAATTTTATAAGAGTAGAAAAAGACGATATTGCAACTTTATACTCTAATGAGTTTGATGAAATTGTAAGCAATCTTAAAGAGGTAGATGTTTATAATAAAAGTGGATTAGAGGTATATTTCTCTCCAGATGATAATTTTAAAAGTAGAGTTTTAGAGTTAATAGATAGTGCTACAAGCTCTATAAAGATTTTAGCATACTCATTTACCGATAAAGATATTGCAAATGCTCTTATAGATGCCAAAGATAGAGGGGTTAAAGTTAAAGTAATAGTAGATGGTAAGTGGAGCGATAATGTTTACTCTAAAGATGAATATTTACAAGATTATGGGGTAGATTTAAAGCGATTTTATAGCAGTAGTATTTTGCACGATAAAGTTATAATTGTAGATAAAAATATTACAGTTACAGGCTCTTATAATTTTACAGAGTCTGCAAACAGCAGAAATAGAGAAAATAGTATAATTATTCATAACTCTTTAGCAGCAAAGGCATATATAGAAGAGTTTAATAAGATTTATGCTAAAAGTAGATAG
>CAYMUV010000205.1:0-1513 GCA_964393855.1 uncultured Nitratifractor sp. | reverse complement strand
CGCTAGAGTTGTTGTATAAATCTTCGCCCATACCAATGCTCTGAGAGCCCTGCCCAGGGAACAAAAATGCTGTTTTAATTGCCATAACTATCCTTTAATTAAAATTATAAATTACTCCATCTATCGAATTTAAAGCCGCCTCTTCTAACTCTAAATCGTTGCTAATTATAGCTAAAATTTTACTATCAAATAGATATTCTGTCGCTATTTTTTGTAAATTTTTTGCTAAATTTAAATCGGCTATTATATAGTTTGCATTTAGTGCATTTGCAAATAGTGCATCTTTGATGCTTTTTGCTCTTATTGCATAAGTTATATCTTGCTCTTTGCAATATTTTGCAAGCTCGTATGGCTCGTTAAATTGTGAAAGTAAAGCTATATTTTGTGATGAACACTTGTTAATATCTTCTAAATTCTTAACTTCTACAAAGCTTTCTGACTCGATATCTTTATGGTTAAAAATTAACATTAAGCACACTCGCTACAATAGAATTTATCACCCTTTTTAATTGCCTCTTTTTTGGTTATATAGATAGAACAGCTAGCACACTCTACAAGTGTATTTTGCTCTACCTCTTTTTGCTCTTTGCTCTTTGGTGTTGGTAGTTTAAATTCGCCACCAAATAGACGATATAAAAAGTATACAACTGCGATAATAAGAATTAATTTTAATAACATTACTTAAGCCCTTTTATATAGAGGTAGTTTCGTTTACTCTTTTGAACTATATCATATATATACTGATTATTTAGCTCATCTACTTCGCTAAAGACTCTTTCGCCTTTGTAGAATAGATATTTGGTATCACTATTTGAAACATCTTTAGTTAAATCTAAAAGTAGCTTTGTGTTTGTTACTGCACGAGATGTAATAAGCTCTAGCGGTTGGCTTTTTAGCTTTTCGACTCGGTTTTTAAATATCTCTACTCTATCTAAACCAAGCTCATAGGCACAAAGCCTTAAAAACGATGCTCTTTTATTGATTGGCTCGGCTAAAATTACTTTAATATCGCTATAAATTATTGCTAAAATTAAGCCCGGAAAGCCAGCACCTGTACCGACATCTAAAAGAGAGCTTGGCTTGCTTATAAATTTTATTGGAACAAGAGAGTCTATTATATTGCTAATTACGGCACTGTCATCTTTTGCACCTGTTATGTTGTGGGTTTTATTATACCACATTAACCTATTTGCAAATTGCTCTAAAAGCTTAATTTTTTCTTGACTAAGCTCTATATTTTCGAGTTTTAAAGCATTAATGATTTTGTTTTTCAAAGTAGGTGTCCTAACTGCTCTTTTTTAACTTTTAAGTAATCTTTATTGCAACTATTTGGCTCTATTTGTATTGGTAGGCGCTCTACTATTTCGAAATCTTGTAAAGACTCTAGCTTTTTTGGGTTGTTTGTTAATAGTTTTAACTTTTTTATGCCTAAGTGCTTTAAAATTTTTACTACTACATCGTAAGTTCGCTCATCGGCTCTAAAGCCAAGTTGATGGTTTGCTTCGATTGTATC
>CAYMUV010000204.1:0-1521 GCA_964393855.1 uncultured Nitratifractor sp. | reverse complement strand
ATAGTGTTTTAGGGTAGTCGCCACCTCGTGCTTCTATGTAAGAGCTTACATACTCGCTCTTTGGAGGGTATTGTAAATAGTGGCTTGATTTGTAGCTGTCTGTGTTTAATATTATGTTGTTTGTATTCATCGAAAATCCTTCGTGTTATATAATAAATATTTGACTCTTTGCGTCTATCGCATTTGAGCATATTTTAAGGCATATCATTAAGATATATTTTGCCTAACTTATTAACCTACCATTGCTTGAATAATATGATAATGGTCTTCAAACATCATCTCTGGTTTTACCTCGGCAAATGGAATCCAAAATGCTTTAGCTGCATCATCGCTACCTTTTACCTTTGGCAATTTTTCGCCCTTTAATTCTATTAAATAAGCCTGTGTTACTGTTCGTCCTCTAGCTGAACGAAATGGGTCATCAAAAACTTCTGTTTTTTTAATACTACCCTCTAAAACTGGAGCTGGAACTTTTATTTTTGTCTCTTCTCTAAGCTCTCTTATAACTGCACTCTTTAGAGTCTCTTTTTGATTGACAAAACCACCTGGAAGTGCCATTAAGCCCTTTCCTGGCTGTGCTTTTCTCTCTATTAAAAGTATATGTCCACTCTGAATTACCACTGCATCTACTGTTAAAAACATTGGTGCGTATGGTGCACAATCCCAAGCTGATTTATATTTTTTTACAAAATAAAACTCATCTTGCACTTGCTTATAAGCTTTGCTTTTTTTGAATTTTTCTAGAGCAATAGATACATTTGTATTTAAACTATCATCAAGCTCCCCTGTCTCAAAATATAGCTCTCTAATATCTGTAGATGATATATTTTTATAATTTTCAACTTCTACTCTCTGCCATTGTGGAAACATTGTTAAATACTCTGAAGTGTTATCTTTTTGGTGCCCTATAATACCAATTTTAGCATTTGATGCAATTTTATTATAAACTACACCAGCTATTAACTGCTGAACAGATTTAATCCATAACTGGTTATTATAAGTTTGATCAAGTAAAGGAAATGCCAAAATATGACGATTTTCATCTTCTGAAAATACTGAACGCATCAGGGCTTCTCTTTCATTAAAATCCCATGGATTTCTAACGGTGCGTGGTTGATAGGCTGAACCAATAAGCACTATGACTTTATCTGACAACTCTAAAGCTTTACGAATAACACTCTCGTGTCCTAAATGAAACGGCTGAAATCTGCCAATAAAAATGAGGTAATCATACTTCATCACTAAACTCCTTAGCGAAATAAATTTACTCTTTACGGGTCTATCCCAAGAGTATAGATGCTCCAAAAAATCCTTTTGTTGCAGTGTTAGTCTAGCATCTTTTTTATTAGATTTAGTTAAATTTGTAATTTATAATAGGAACATCTATAAACATATATACTTTTTTCAAAGTTAATTTTTATATAATTGATTTGATTGTTTTGATTAAGTTTAGATATAATTTGGCTAAAAAGGCATTTTTATGGCAAAGCCCACACTTAAAGATTTTGAAGAGAGGTTAAA
>CAYMUV010000203.1:0-1524 GCA_964393855.1 uncultured Nitratifractor sp. | reverse complement strand
TTTTTATAATCTACAATATAGCATGAGAACTGTGCTCAATAAAAACAGTAAATATTAACAACAAAATTATACCAACAGCTCTAGAGTACATTCGGTTTGTATTTACGAAAACCAAAATAAGTGTTACAATAAGCATTGTTGTAATATCGAATAAGTATTTATAAAAATCTAATTTAATAGGGTTAGCAACTGCTGCTGCACCTAGTGCAATAGAGATATTTGCTACATTAGAACCAATAATATTACCGATTGCCATATTGGCTTTACCTTGTAAAGTTGCGCTTATAGATACTACTAACTCTGGCATAGATGTTCCAAGAGCAACTAAAATAACACCTACAACCCAGTCGCTAACACCAAATGATTTTGCTATTTTGGCAGCACTGTCAATTGTAAAATCTGCACCATAAACTACCATTACAAAGCCCAATATTAGTAAAATAGAAGTTTTCGCCCAGTTAAATTTTTCTAAAGACTCTTCGGCATTATCTGGTGCATCTAGTGCATCTTTATTGTTTCTTAGTAAAAATATTACATATGCTATCATTATTAATATTAAAATAAATCCATTAAATCTATTAATTTCTCCATTTAAAATTATAATAATAAACATTAAAACAGGGAAAAGTGCCCAAGCACTATCTTTTTGTAAAAAATTGGATGCTTTTATCTCGCCTTTTGCTAGTACAATTATAATACCTAGAACCAATGATATATTTATAATATTACTTCCGACAATATTAGATATAGATAGTTCGGGTTTACTATTAATACTTGCATTAATAGATGCTGCCATCTCTGGTAAAGATGTTCCTAGTGCTACTAGTGTTGCACCAATAACATATTCTGATATTCCAAATTTAATAGCAATTTTTTCGCTCTCGCCAACTATTAAATCTGCACCATAAATCAATACAGCTAATGAAACAATAAAAATTACATATACTAGCAAACTTTTTCCCCTTCGGTTCGTATTATTAAGCTTTTTGGTAAAGATAAAGCATTTATAAGCTCTTTCTCTTTTTTCCTCATCTCTCCATTGTCTGTTTCGTGGTCGTAACCCATAATATGTAATAATCCGTGTATAAAGAGTAGGGCGACCTCGTCTTCTAGAGAGTGAGATAATTTTGTAGATACATCTTTTGCATAATCAACAGAGATTACAATAGAGCCAAGAGGCAGATGCTTAGCTTTGCTAATAGGAAAGCTTAAGACATCTGTTGCTTTATCTACCCCTCTATGTGTTAAATTCAACTCTTTTATTTCACTATTATCTACAAGTAATAATTCAATATCTTGAGTAATATTTAACTCTTTAGTTACTAAATTTAATTTTGATAAATCTATATTATAATTTGTTCTATTATCTACTTCAATCATCTAGTAATTTTATCTAAATTCTAGTAAAATAAAAACAAAAAAGGTTAGCTATGTCTAAAAAAAGAGCTATATGTATAATTTCTGGTGGAATGGATAGTGCATTGGCAGCACAAATTGCAAAAAATGATGGATATGACATAGTTG
>CAYMUV010000202.1:0-1524 GCA_964393855.1 uncultured Nitratifractor sp. | reverse complement strand
AAATTTGTGATTGTCTATAACGAAAAAACCCTTTTCGGGTTACCGTGGCACATAATGTTAGAGAGTGGGCTGCTACATTCCTGTCCTGACCCGCTGCCCCCTAACACTATTGCACGGCTCCAAAAAGGGCAGGGAAATTATACCATAAAATATTAAATTTTGATATAATTAGCAAAAAATTAGGAGATTTAATGCACTCTTTTGCCCCTGAGATACTGCTAATAACGATTTTGAGTTTAGTAATACTATCTGATGCTTTAGCAACAAGGCTTAAGATTCCATCGGTTTTTATACTTTTAATTAGCTCTTATTTGGTATATACCTACTTTAAAGCTGCTGTGCCAATAGATTTAGCTAAAAATTTTAGCACGGTTATACTCTTTTGTATCCCATTAATATTTATGGGAGATGCCTTGCATTTACACTTTAAAGATATAAAAAAACATGCTTGGGCTATATTTTATTTAGCAGTTGTTTCGGTTGCTCTATCTATTGTAATTGGGGCTAGTTTGCACTATTTTAATATATTCGAGGGTTTGAGTCTTGGGGCATATGTTGCGCTATTTGCTATAAATATGGCTACCGATGCAGTTAGTGTGCAGTCGGTTTTATCGCGATTTAAAGGTATTGGGCACGATATAAAGGTACTTATAGAGGGCGAGAGTTTAGGTAACGATGCAACAGCAGTAATTGCATTTTTCTTTATAGGAATGCCTTGGATGTTAAGTGGCAATATAGATGCTGCAGATGCCGCATTAGATGCTGTTAGAGTCTTTTTAGTTAGCTCTTTATCTGGCTTAGTTTTGGGATATGCTTTTTATATGATTATGAAGCTATTCTCAGATAGAAGAGGAGAGCTTTTTGCATTTGTTGTCGAAGGTTATGTAGCATATTTAGTTGGCGAACATTTGCATGCTAGTGGAATTTTAACACTAATTGTAGCAGTTGTTGCAACAAAAGCGTGGATAGATGATGATTTAGATGAGCAATCTAGCAAAAAGGTAAAATCGTTTTTAAGGACTGTAAGGCTAGGTGCAATAAAGAGCACAACAAGCGAGAGGTTAGAGTATATTTATGATATGGCAAAAGAGTTTGGCTATATTGCAGCTGTTGTAATATTTTTTGCACTTGCAGAGATGGTAGATTTTAAACTACTGTGGGAGTATAAAGCCGAAATTTTAATTATGTTTATTGTAACAACACTTATAAGGGCACTATCTATGGCAAAATTTGCTTTTATTGGTAACAAAGTACAAGCAATAGCACCAGTAGGATTTGAAGGGTGGTTTATATTGACCTTTTCTGGAATGAAAGGAGCTTTATCTATAATTTTAGTACATCTAATACCAGATAGCTACGCCCACAAAGAGATGTTCGAAGCCGTTACAATAGGTGTTGTGATTTTATCGATATTTGTATATGGTATTACACTTTGGAGCTACTTTACATTTAAAAAAGAGGATAAAGAGAAGAGCCTTTTTAGAAGATAGAGAGATTTTAATTTTGAATGTTAAATTTTGAATT
>CAYMUV010000201.1:0-1529 GCA_964393855.1 uncultured Nitratifractor sp. | reverse complement strand
TTTTATATTGAAAAGAGTTATTAAAGTATAAAAAATATAGTTTATTTCCTTTTATAAAAGGATAAATATGTTAAAATTATCCTTATAAGGAGTGAAATTGCGAGAGATATTTAAAAGATTAATAGTTGATTCACAAGAAAGAATTTTTAAGGGGATAGTTAAAAGAGAGTTCAACATACCATTAGATAGCAATAAAATAGTATCTCTTATTGGGATAAGAAGATGTGGCAAAACCACTATAATGTTTGATTTAATAGATAGATTAAGAAGAACTATTTCAAAAGATAGAATATTTTATATAAATTTCGAAGATGATAGACTTTTTCCTATAAATTTAGAAGATTTAGATGATTTGATAGAGGCTTATTATGAACTATATCCACAAAATAGAGATAAAAAAGTATATGTTTTTTTAGATGAAGTGCAAAATATAAAAAATTGGGAACTTTTTGTTAGAAGAGTTTATGATACTTTGAATGTTCAGATATTTATAACTGGTTCTTCATCTAAACTTTTATCGAGTGAAATTGCTACATCTTTAAGGGGTAGAACTTTAACTTATGAGATTTTTCCTTTCTCTTTTAAAGAGTATTTAAACTATAAAAATATAGAGATAAATCTTTACTCATCTAAATCTATAAGTTACATAAAGAATGCTTTTAATAGCTATCTAAAAGAGGGTGGTTTTGTAGAGACTTTTGATAAACCAAAAGATATACAAAGAAAGATATTAAAAGATTATATGGATTTAATAATATACAAGGATTTAGTAGATAGATACTCTATTAAAAATCAAGCACTTTTAAAGCACCTTATAAAGTATGTTTTTGTAAATATGGGAACACTGATTAGTTTTAACAAACTTTACAATGAGTATAAATCTCTAGGTTTTAAAGTTTCAAAAGATACACTCTATGACTATATGGAGTATCTTCAAGATGCTTATGTAGCCTTTACTTCGCCTATATTTAGAAACTCTGTTAAAGAGGAGCAAAGAAACCCCAAAAAAATATGGGTAATAGATAATGGATTTAAAACTCTATTTAGTGCAAGTTTATCAGATGATTACTCTAAATTATATGAGAATTTAGCCTTTTTGCACTTAAGGCGAAAAGAGCAAGATATATACTACTATAAGGATAAGCAAGAGGTTGATTTGTATAGCAAAAATACTCTTGTAAATGTCAGTTTTAATATAAATGAGCAAAAAACATTTAAAAGAGAGGTAGATGCACTTATTGAGGGTATGAAATATTTCAATCTTAAAAAATCCTACCTTTTAACACAAGATAGAGAAGAGATTATAAAAATAGAGAATAAAGAGATTTTTATAACACCTATGTGGAAGTGGCTTTTAAGCTAACCAAACTCTAATTTGGTGTTAATAAGTGTTGTTTGTCTATTATGTTTATTGGATTGGTTTATTAATGCTAAGAGTTAGTAAACTTTTATATTTCAAAAAAGCTTTAATAGGGGTATAGGTTTTTTAAAGGTTAAATTTTTATATATTGGTTTTGATGTCAGATAAC
>CAYMUV010000200.1:0-1529 GCA_964393855.1 uncultured Nitratifractor sp. | reverse complement strand
AACAAGGAATTACAACACACAGAAGCGAAGTTGGCGATAAAAATGTTGCAACTCTTATGCGAGAAGTAGGGGCAAACTTCGGAGGCGAAGAGAGTGGGCATGTTATATTTAGCGACTACTCAGCAACAGGAGATGGTATTTTAAGTGGATTGCAAGCTCTAGCTTATGTTGTAGAGAGTGGCAAAAAAGCAAGCGAACTATTTAATCAGTTTGAGCTATATCCACAATTAAAAGATGATATTATAGTATCTAACAAGCCTCCTTTAGAAGAGATAGAGGGCTTAAAAGAGTTAAAATCTAAAATAGAAAACGACAACATTAGACACCTATTTAGATACTCTGGCACAGAAAATAAGCTTAGATTACTACTAGAAGGTAACGACAAAGCAAAACTAAGTGCATATATGCAAGAGAGTTTAGAGTTCTTTAAGAAGGCTTTAGCATAATGCGTAAAGTTATAATATTTCTAACAGCTTTAGTTGGTGTTTTTTTAATAGACCAAGGGCTTAAAAACCTCTTTTTATCTGGCTATGAGTGGCAGAGCAAGTGTATCTCTTTAGAGCTTCATATAAATAGAGGCGTTGCATTTAGTATGTTAGAGTTTTTGGGCGATAATTTAAAGTGGATACAACTTGCACTAATTGGGCTACTTGGCTTTTTAGCATTTAAAGAGGGGTGGTTAAAGAAGTACCCATTTAGCATAGGCTTAGTAGCAGGTGGTGCTTTGGGCAACTTGGTAGATAGATTTTTAAAAGAGGGTGTTACAGATTTTGTATATTGGCACTGTGGCTTTAACTTTGCAGTATTTAACTTTGCAGATGTTATGATTGATGTTGGTATAGCATTAATTATTTTGCAAGAGTATTTAGCATATAGAGCCTCTAAAAAATGAGATTAGCAAATATAATATCTTCTCTTGTAGTGGCATCTGCTATCTTAAGTGCAAAAGCCATAAGCGTAGATATTAGACCCAAAAACTATAGTGGCTCTATAAAATTTATTAAGCAAGTAGAGTTAAAATATAACTTTAATGGCTACAACTTTAGCGAAATATCAGACCTAGCTTATAATCCTGCTAAGCACTTGCTCTATATGGTTAGCGACAAAGGCTCTATCTTTACCTTTAGTGCTAATTTTACAGATAATAACTTTACCTTAAAACCACTTAGAGCCGCTTATTTTAAACGAAAAAATGGCAAACGATTAAAGCATTGGAAGCGAGATACAGAAGGCATCGCACTAGATAGTGCAGGGCAGATATTTATTAGTCGCGAGGGTAAACCAAGGGTTACACTATTTGATAGCAACGGCAAAAAAATCAAAAATCTAAAACTGCCAAAAGCTTTAAAAAAAGCAAAACTTAGGTCTAGAAACAAATCTTTAGAGTCTTTAGCTTATCATCCACAATATGGCTTATTAACTGCCCTAGAGTGGCCACCAAAAGGTACAAATTTACACTATCAGACAATCTATGCTTTAAGTGGAAAAAAATGGCACTTTAAAACCCAAGCATACAAAAAAAATGGCGT
>CAYMUV010000199.1:0-1553 GCA_964393855.1 uncultured Nitratifractor sp. | reverse complement strand
GCGATGCTGCAACTGGTTCGTAACAAAATTTAATATCTTTAAAACCAGCCTTAATTGCTGCATTTTTTAGCCTATTTTCGGCTAAAGAATCTAACTCTTTACTATTATCATTAAACTTAACAGGTCTACCTAGAGTTAATTTTGTTACACTTTTACCTGCTACTCTATCTATCTTTTCTTTAAAATCTTTTAGAATAATAGATATTAAATCTTCTAAATTATACTCTTTTTGCAATAGTGTTGTCTCTATAATTTCAGAGCTTCCTAAAAAAGATTTAAGCGATACAAAATATCTACCCAACTCGCCATTTTCTAACTCTTTTATAGCACTATCGCCAACATAAAATTTTTTCTCTTCAAAATTAAAAAAGAGTACAGTTGGAGTATAAGAAGTTTTATCTCCTAAATTAACTACTTGAATACTATTACCATCTTTTATTGTAGCAGTAGAGTTTGATGTTCCAAAATCAATTGCAGCACTTAGCATTTAAACCTCCAATAAAAATAGTATTATACTAAAATTATTTATAATAGTATATATAAGTAAATATGATTATTAAGCACTATTTTATTAAATTTTTATTATTATTACATATCAAAAAAGGAGCATAAAATGAATATAAAAACTTTCTTATTGGCAGTTGCAGTAACTACATTTAGTTATGGTGCAGAAATTAGAGTAGGCTCTGGAACTTTTACATCTAAATTTTCTATATCTAACTTAATGGGTACAAATTTTGATTTAGATACAAAAACTATATCTATTGCCAACCCACATGATAATTTTTCTAACAGCAAATATTACTTCTCTTACGATGCTGATATTTTCTATTCAGAATTTGCAAGTAAAATTACCCATATGGTTGCATCTCCAATTACTACTAATTTTGGCAGTTTTGGCTCTATTAATAACCAAATTGCTAAAGCTACAAAACTACCACTACCAAGCGATTATAAAATGGCAGGTTTTGATGCAAACTTTGGGCTTGGATATGACTTAGCTAAATCTGATACTGGCTACTTTGGTGTTGGTGTTGTATCTGGTTTTTCAATGCCTATTGTAAAAATGAAAAACTTGGTTAAATCGGCTAAATTAACCTATAAAGTTCTTAGAAAAACAGACACTACTCTTATGACATACAAATTAGGTTTAGGTATAGTAGCAGGAACAAAAATAAGTGATAATCTATCTCTATATGCTAGTGCTGCTTATGGCTACCAAACAGGTTATATAGATAACGATTGGTTTAAATCATCTTTTGATGTAGATGGTCACTACGATGTATTTAATATTGGTGTAAAATATACTCCATTTAAATCTAAAGCTAAAGTTGCAGGAGTTAATTTTAATAACGAACTATATGTAACAGCAGGATATACACATAAAGATTGGTATGCAACACAAGCTAAAGTAAATCTTGCAAATGTAGTTAAAGTTAAATCTTTTGGTGCTTGCAAAGCAGATTTTTCTAATGACCAAGCATATGTTGGGGTAGGATACAACTTTTAAAGTTAAACTTAAAGAGCTTTTTGCAAAGGGTTAAGAGTAGTAG
>CAYMUV010000198.1:0-1563 GCA_964393855.1 uncultured Nitratifractor sp. | reverse complement strand
TACTATATACTCGAGGCAGACAAAGATAGCCATGTAAGTATTGCAGATTTTAAAAAAAAGGTAAGAGGGCAAAAGGTTAATTTGCATAATTACTCATATACGCATAGTGCTTATAGAATTAAAGGTGGCAAATACCAAACTCTGTTAATGGGAACGCCAATTATTGTTATAAATGCACATCATATCAAGTTTGACAGTGTTGATTACTATTTAAAATAGGAGAAGGTAAGTGAAAAAGATATTAATTGCAAGTTTATTGTTTGCTTCTTTAAATGCAGGTGGTTCGGTGGTTCAAGAAGCTTCACACTCTCATAAATGGCTTACAGCTTGGAAGTATGATGGTGGATATTTGGCTGCAAAAAAAGATTTTACTTTTTATACTCTTGGGGCGATTAGCAGGAGTGCTGGTGGTTTGTCGAATAGAGTTGGGAAAAGAGCTGTTTTAATTAATAATTTTTACCCACAGCCAATTATGCTTCACACAAAATGGAAAGATGTTTCGGTAGCAAATAACCGTGTTTGGGCAATTACAAAAAGTGGTAAAATTTATGCTTGGGGTAGAGAGGTTGTATCAGATAGATACATTAGTAAACCTCGCAAAATGAGTCCATTGAATGCTTGGAAAACAGTAGAGAGTGTTGGCTCTAACGAAGATGGTGAATGCAGAGCTTATACTTTTGCATTTAAGCATACAAAACGAGACTATGAATTATATGCTTGGGGTTACTTTAGAGATGGATTTATGCCATATGCACTAGGCGATAGAAACTCTTACACCAAAGCACACTATATAGGTAATGACTGGAAAAAAGTAGCAATGGGATGTTACACAGTTTATGGACTCAAAAACGATGGAACGCTATGGAAATGGGGAAATGGCAATGGTTTTCCTAAGCAAATTCATAATAATACAATCAAACGAAAATTACAAAGACAAAGAAATATGCTATCAACATTTTACACAAGAGTTGGAAACAACAGCAGAAACCACCGAATAAATGCAGTCCGAAGAGATGGCACACTTTGGCTAAAACCTGTTACAATATACAAAAGTGACTCATGTAATGGAGGGGGAAATGGTATGACACTAAAAAAACCAGCAATCTACCTATACCCAACAAAAAAAGAGAAAATTACAGTATCGCTAAAAATAAATGGAAAACTTACGAAATCTATCCCAAAATATAAAAATGGCTGGAGTGTAATAGCCAATAAAAATGGAGATATAGAGGGTGGTTACGATTATCTATTTTACGAAAATTCATTAAAGCAAAAAGAGTTACCAAGCAGTGGTTGGATAGTAAAAGGAAGCGAATTAAAGAGTTGGTTTGAAAATATATTGCCAAAACTGGGTTTAAATAACAAAGAAAAAACTCAATTTATGGAGTATTGGCTTAAAAAATTAAATTCAAAAAAGCTATACGAAATAAAACTATTCTCGCAAGAGTTTTTATCTAAAAATGTAAAACTAACAATAAGCCCAAAACCTGATAGCATTATAAGAGTTATATTTAACTTTAAAGTAATAGACAAACCATACAAATTAAAAACTCCAATAATAAC
>CAYMUV010000197.1:0-1580 GCA_964393855.1 uncultured Nitratifractor sp. | reverse complement strand
TATAAGAAAGCTAACAATAAATCAATAGATATGTAGTGCATTTATTTGCACTATATTTATATGTTTTTTCTATTTTTATATCCAATGTTTATTTTTACTTTTATACCTAAACTATATATAGCAGATATAATATTTTTTAAATAATATGCAAAAACCCCTCTAAAATAAATTTTGTGCATTATATGACCTACGGCATAGTTTTTGCCAAGAGCTGTGAAAGTTCCATATACTCTCCCATTAAATGGCTTAGTTGTTCTATTTTGTATATGCTTTGCTACATACTCTGCACTCTGTTCTGCAATTTGTGCTGTGGGTGATAGTGGTTTTCCTTTACTGTTTAAAATATAAGTACAATCCCCAATTGCATAAATATTTTTATTTACTTGCAGATGTTGGTTTACTTTTAAATAGCCTTGATTGTTTTTTGGAAAATTTAAATTATCTATAAATGGGCTTGGTTTGATACCACCAGTAAAGATAAAAAGGTCATAATGCAACTCTATATTTTCTATCCATATTTTATTGTCATCTATACTTTTGATAGGATTTGATGTGAAAATTGTTACTCCAAGTTGTTTTAATCTTTTGGTTGCTTCAAATATTATATAAGGTTTAGAGTATGGAAGTATAGTTTTTTGAGCTTCTATTAATATAACTTTTATATCGCATTTTTTTAAACTTGTAGAGTAACCACACTCATTAGCAACAGAAGCCAAGTCGGCTGCTAACTCCACACCACTTTGTCCAGCACCACAAATTACTATTGTTGCTTTTTTCTTTTCTGTAACCTCTAAAAAAAGCTTTTGTAAAAATCTCTCTTTAAACCTAAAAGCACTTTTTAACTCTTTTATAGCATAAGAGTATTGTTTAAAAGCAGATGGTATAAAATCGATTGCACCTGTGGCTATAATTAGTTTATCAAAATTATAAGAGTCGTTTTTGCAAATAACACTATTTCCTTTTATATCCATTGCTTCATCACAAACAAACTCAACATTACTAAATGCACTACAAAAACTCTCTAAATCATAAGTAATATCACATACATTTAATCTACCGGATAAAAATTGATATGTTTGGGTTTGTAAATAGTGATACGGATTTTTATCTATTAATATAATAGATAGAGTTTTGTTGTTTGCTAACTTTTCAACAGCTCTTAACCCTGCATAGCCACCACCAATAACTATAATATGTTGCAAAAAACACTCCTTAAATTTAGTCAAATAATTATACCAAAGTTACAAAATAAATTTACATTTTGTGTCTTTTTGCCTAAAAATATGTTATCATTTTATAAAAAGGAAGAGTTATGACAAAATTAAGAGTTTATAAAATGTTGGAGGCTGTAAAAGAGGTTAAAGATAACTCTTGTGCTGATATTATGGAGAAATTTGGAGAACAGCTTGAGACTTTAAGCGATGAAGAGCTTGAAGTTTTTGAGATTTTGTTTTACGAAGATGATTCTCTCTTTTTAGATGCCAATCAAGAACAAAGAGAGCTTTTAGAGACTATTATGGAGTGCTTGGAGAGATTGGAGTTTGATTAGTCTGATAATAATCCACTCATAGATATATCAA
>CAYMUV010000196.1:0-1584 GCA_964393855.1 uncultured Nitratifractor sp. | reverse complement strand
TTTTTTAAGAAAGTAAGCTAAGAAAATAGACAAAATCTACCATAAATGACATCTTTTTTTGGTATAATACAACTGTTTTATACAATTTAAAAGGATAAATAATTATGCAACATATTTTGAAAACTATTTTTTTATTATTAATATCTACCCTATTTTTATCTGCAGCAGATCAATATAAGTTGTATAAATATAAATCTGGAATTGTACTTTACGATGTTAAAACATCAAGCTTTGATGATAACTTAAATTCTCATGTAGAAGGAATTGCTAGATTAGTATTTGATAATTGGGGTTTAAAAGAGCTAAAAGAAGAAGATGTAAGCGAAGTACAAGCAGGTGATTTTAATGCTACTCAAAGCAGACATACTCTTTCTCTTGTAGATAATGGCTCGATTGAGAGTGTTGATTTTGATGAAAAAACAATATACAAAACACGCGATAAAGATTTAGATTTAGCAATAACTCAAAAACTAGACCTTTCAGACGAAAGCGTAAAGTCTTTAGAAAAGCTTGGTGCTAAAAAAAGTGGCAAAGAGACAATAGCTGGTTTAGAGTGCGATATTTGGAGATATAAAGACCAAGAGGTTTGCTTATATAAGGGTATTCCTTTAAAAATTATTATTCAAAATGCCGGTTTTTATAGTGAGAAAAAGGCTGTAAAAGCTCTATTTGATCAAAAAATTCCAGAGAGTGAATTTGAATTACCAAAATATAAAGTTATAGAAGATGAAGCATATAGTAGTGACCGCTCTTCTGTTGTTAGAACACAAGATTATATCTCTTCTATTATGGATTTAAAAAGCGAAATGAAGAAAAAAGGTATAAATTTAGAGGATAATAACACAACAACAAATCCTGATGTAGAAAAAGATATTATTAATGCACTAGGTAAAAGATATTTAGCTAAACAAAAGAAGTATCTGCCATCTTTAATAGAGGCAATGAAAGATGCTAAAGCTTGTATTTCAAAAGCTAGCAACAAAGATGAAGCTCAAAAATGTTTATCTACGGTTAATGATATAGATGATAAATTAGGAGATAAATCGCCATCATTAGATTTTGATAATTTAGACGAAGCCAAAAAACAAAAGGCTATTAAAGAGCTTGATTCAGAGATTAAAAATACAGAAATCACTGCAAATTGTGTTAGCAAATTTGATAAAACTACTGATGTTATAGTATGTACCGAAGGTAAACTACTACCAGAAGAGACAAGCTCTACTAGCAATAATACTCAAGATAACAATTCAAACAATAACACTAAAGAGAGCTCAACTACAGATAGCAATAGTACCAATTAACTATTGCTATTAATTATACTCTATTGGGTCTTTAACCCCTGCTAATTTAAATCCATTTAATCTTAATCTACAACTATCACAAACACCACACGCTTTATCTTCGTTTTTATAGCAGCTCCAAGTATTCTCTAACTTTACACCTAACTCTAGCGACTTTTTAACAATATCGGCTTTGCTTAAATGTATAAGTGGTGTTTTTATCTCTATATCATTATCGTTAAGACCCAAATTAATGGCACTATTTATCGATTTTATAAAACTCTCTCTGCAATCTGGATATCCA
>CAYMUV010000195.1:0-1589 GCA_964393855.1 uncultured Nitratifractor sp. | reverse complement strand
AAACCCAAAATCTCATTTCCTGTATTTGAAGCGATTAATATAGCATATATCATTGCTAAAATAGAGCCTGATATTTCGAATATTTTAATTAGCTTTTCTTTATTGAAATCTATTTTCATATTATAAAATATTTAATTTTTTAAAATGGCTTTATTACTACCATAATAACGATTAAAATCATTAATAATGTTGGCATTTCGTTATAAAATCTATAAAACTTTCCAGGTTTATATTTTGCATTTTCTAATAGTTTTTTTCTATGAATTTCTAAAGAGAAATGGTAAGCTATTAAAAATGCTAAAGCTATTAATTTAACTATCATCCACCCTTGGTTTAAATAGCTTGGATTTAAATATAACATAGTAGAGCCGCTTAAAATTGTAGCCCACATTGCTGGTACTCCAATATATTTAAAAAGTTTATACTCTTGTATTTGCACAACCTCAACAAAGCCTTTATTATCTGCGTTTTCACTATGGTACACATATAATCTTGGCTGATAAAACAGCATAGCCATCCAGCTAATAAAGCTCATTACATGAAACGCTAAAATCCAATTATAATATTGCATTAATTCTCCTTAATAATATCATCAGCAGAGTAAACTACTAACTCTTTTTCACCCTTATAATACCCTATTTGGGCTTTGTTTATATATAACTTGCTTCTCTTTTTTAAAATTCCTCTTCGCTTCTCTTTAACAAAAAGCTTTACTCTATTATTATCTATATAAAGATAGTTATCTTCGTACACTCCTCTAATACTCTTTACAATATCGCCCACTTTATAACTATTTAGTTTATCTATTTTAAAATCTTTTATAAAGCTATCTGTATTAAAGCTATCCTCTTTTTTAAGTACATCTAAATCTAATATCTCATCTAAGCCATAATATTTTTTCTTTTTATAAATTTTAAAGCTATAGCAACTGCCCTCTTTTAAACCCTCTGCACACTTATATAAAGTTATAGACTTAGAGTTTTTGCTAGATTTTATAACTCCAATGTCCCCTCGTTTATATATAACACAAGCTCTATCTAAAACAACCGGCTGTTTTAAAAATTTTATTTTCGCTAATGTATCTATGTTAACCTTACTAGTGTTTATACTCTTTTCTTTTTTAATATATGGTATAAACTTTTTCCAAAATTTATCTAAAATGCTTTCGTGTTTTAGCTCTTTTTTTTGAGAATTAGAAAAGATTGCATAAATTGGCAAATGGTCAGAATATCCATGCCCTGTATGTTTAGAGTGTTTATACTCCCATACATTTAGCATACCCTTTTTACCTTTTTTAAACAAAAAGCGTTTATTAAAAACATTAAAGCTATCTTTTTTATAAAACCATCCACTACTATCTAGCATATTTTTAGGAACAATAATAGAGTCTAAAGAGCCCTTATGCCCATAATATTCGTGGCTCCACCTACGAGGAGATGCAATCTCTGACCATAAATTATAGTGGTAACTTCTATCTAAATTAAGCTTATTTCTTAACATTAAAAGTCTGCCATTGTAAAAGGTTTTAAGTATTGTATCTATACCACAAACACCATTTGTGTCATTATTTTTAGCACTAATTACACTAC
>CAYMUV010000194.1:0-1592 GCA_964393855.1 uncultured Nitratifractor sp. | reverse complement strand
CTTATGAGCCAAGCATTAAGAAAAATTACTGCAATTTTACATAAAATGGAGACAACAGTAATCTTTATTAACCAAATTCGTATGAAAATTGGAACAATGGGTTATGGCTCTCCAGAGACTACAACAGGTGGTAATGCACTTAAATTCTATGCATCAGTTCGTATCGATGTAAGAAAAATTGCTACGCTAAAACAAGCAGATAGCCAAATAGGTAACCGTGTAAAAGCAAAAGTTGTAAAAAATAAAGTAGCACCTCCATTTAGACAAGCAGAGTTTGATATTATGTTTGGCGAAGGAATAAGCTATGTAGGCGAACTGATAGATTATGGTGTTAAATTAGATATTGTTGATAAAAGTGGAGCATGGTTTAGCTATGGCGCTACAAAATTAGGGCAGGGTAAAGAGAACTCTAAACAGACATTAAAAGATAATCCAGAGTTACAAGCAGAGATAGAGCATAAAATTAAAGAGGCACTAGGTTTTGGAGAAAAACTAGCTATGAACGAAGATGAGATAGCAAAAGCAGACGATTAAAAGTAGGAGAAATTTTCTCCTTAAAATATAAAATCTAATTTTAATCCATTTTATTGTATTATATTAGTAACAATTTAATGGAGTAGCTTAATGAAATTTATAATATCTTTAATAATTTTTTCTATATATCTATTCTCTTTTGAGATAAAATTCCCTACGCTATCTACTAACGAGTTAAAGTTTAAAGAGCTTAGTAGTTACAGTATGCAAGATTTTAAACTAAATCGTAGTATTACATATTTAGAGGTAATCTCTTTCGAAACCAAGTCTTACACGGGTAACGATTTTAAGTTAAAAGAGCCATTTACCTACAAAACGCTTTTATCAATTGGTGTACCAACAAATAGTAATTTAGCAGAAAAATCTAGAAAAGTTTTGGCAAATATTATAATAAAAGAGAATTATTTTTGGAAGTGGCAAGAGTACCCAAAATTAAATTATAGATTTAATATTGTCAACTTTTACGAAAAAAGAGACAATAGAATGAAGGCATATGAAAATCAAGAGGAGATTAGAGAAGCATTAAGAAGAATTGACACCGAAGCCGAACTTTTGTTATGGGCTAAATTGACATCGTCACCTAATCTAAAGCCATATAGCTACCTTAAAATGGGTAAATTATATAGGGTAAGATTTTTTAATGTCTCTAAAGATGGTTGTCACATAAAAGAGTTATTTAAATTTTACAAAAACGATGGAAGCATAACCGGAGATAAACTAATTAGAGATGAAGCAATTAAAAATTGTCAACCAACCCTGCAAGATGATAAGAACATCTCTAAAGAGTTAAATGTTACAGTAGTAAATAGTAACTTTAATAAGGAAAAGTAATTACTTCTCCTTAATTGGCAAAAATTTACCACACCCTTTTTGCGGTGTTCCTCCAAAGCTCTTAACTTCTCTTGCACTCTTGTTTTTATAAATAGCTGCTCTTAAACATTCATTAGTTCTTACACAATTTGAGTTTTTACAACCTACATCTTTTGGTACAGACATCATTTATCCTTTTTTATGCTATATTACATCAAAGAAAATAAAAGTTTTATTAATTATTATAT
>CAYMUV010000193.1:0-1598 GCA_964393855.1 uncultured Nitratifractor sp. | reverse complement strand
TAACTATGTTGCCATAGTTACCGGTGGTCTCTTACACCACCCTTTCACCCTTACCAAAATGGCGGTTTACTCTCTGTTGCACTTGCCCTTGGGTTACCCCAGCCATCTGTTAGATGGAACCCTGCCTTGCTGCAGCCCGGACTTTCCTCTTATAAAAGCAACTATCTGCTATACCCAAATGGCATTATAACATATTTTGACATTTAATACTAATGTAGATATAATAGTAGCAAATAATCTTAATTAATAAGGAGTATATCTTGAAAATAAAACTTATATCTTTAGCAACAGTTACAGCTTTAACTATATCTGGATGTGCAGTAGCAAATCAAGGCTTAGTAAGAGACAATAGCTACTCTAGAACACAAAATGGTTCTTTAATTGGTGGCTTAATTGGTGCAGCAATTGGTGCAACTAAATCTAAACACCATAAATTTAGAAGTGCTCTACTAGGTGGTGCAGCAGGTGCTGCAGTTGGCGCTGGTACAGGTTACTTACTAGATCAACAAGCTAACGAAATTGCAGATGCCTTAGGCACAGGCGTAAATAATGACCCACTTGCAGCATTGGACCCAAGTAAATCTATAGTTGTTTCAAAAAGCGACAAGTATGTAAAAGTGATGTTTAGAGACTCTATGATGTTTGCAACAAACTCAGATAGATTGCAACCTAGTGCAAGAAACAAAGTAAGTAAAATTGCAGCTCTTCTAAAAAGATATCCTCAAACAATTGCACAAATTGCAGGATTTACAGATAGTACTGGAAGCTATGGCTATAACTTAAATTTATCTAGTCGTAGAGCAAGCTCTGTTGCAAATGTAATAAGAGCATATGGAGTATCTAATACTCTATATACAAAAGGGTGCTCTTACAATAAGCCTCTTGTACCGAATAAAAGTGCTGCACAAAAAGCACTTAATCGTCGTGTAGAGATATATCTATACAATAATCCAAATGATGCAGTAAATCCTTGCATCTAAACTAAAACCTTTTTAAAAGGTTTTAGTCTCTATTTTAACTCTATATCTCTTTGAATTAATATATTTTTTGCTTTAATGCTACCCTTTTGATAAGCTTTTTTATATAGTGCAATCGCTTTATCTCTATCTTGTTCTACTACACCATAACCACTTTCGTATAGTAAACCCAAAGTATATAAAGCATCGCTATCACCTTTTTTGGCTTTAGAGATAATATCTAAAACATCACTTTTAGTAAAATCGTTTAATAAAAATTCATGGTAGCTAGTTTTAACACTATTTTTAATACTAACACTTTTACCTACACTCTCTTCTAAATTTAAAAGAGTTAAAGCCAAATTTGCATCTTTGTTACCCAAATTAGCAGCTTTTTCATAAAGTTTTTTAGCTTTAGTTATATCTTTTTTTACACCTACACCATTTTCGTATATATAAGCTAATTTTGTAATAGAGCCAACATCTCCCTCTTTAGCTTTCTTAATTACACTACTTAAATCTGCAAATAAAATTACTGGTACTATTAGTAAATATAGGTATTTCATAAAAATCCTCCCCATAAATTAATTACATAGATTTTGCACGATTATAGCACTCTTTCATAGCAGATATAAATGCTGC
>CAYMUV010000192.1:0-1618 GCA_964393855.1 uncultured Nitratifractor sp. | reverse complement strand
TTAGTTTAATGGACGAGATTTTACTATGATTACCCTTTAAAAACTCTGAAATTACAGCTCTTTCTTTATAAATATTTGGTTTTGTAAAGGATGGTGCCTCTAAAATCTCATTTTCAAAGCTCTCTTCCGATAAAGATTCGCTATTTCCTAGTACATTTGGCACATTTCTGCTAATAGAGTCACACATTACTAATGCAGCAAGTTCACCACCTGTTAATACAAAATCACCTATACTAAAGAGTTCGTCTGCATAGAGTTCGATTGCTCTCTCATCAAAACCTTCGTATCTGCCACAAACAAATGTTATAGACTCCTCTTTTGCTAATCTTTTAGCATCTTTTTGAGTAAATTTTTTTGCAACAGGAGTTAAAAAAACAATTTTACTATTTGAATCTTTTGTTTTTATCTCTTCTAAGGTATCAGCAAGAGGCTGCATACTCATAAGCATTCCAGCACCACCACCTACTAGCGCATCATCAACTTTATTGTGTCTATTTGTAGAGTAATCTCTTGGATTGTAATAATCTATTTTTATTAAATTGTTTGCAATTGCTCTGCTCAAAATAGAGTCGCTAAAGTAGCCACTAATAAGATTAGGAAAAAGTGTTACAAAATTAAATTTCATTTAACTAGCTTCTAAGATATCTTTAGCACCATTTGCTAAGATTGTTTTCTCTTCTATATTAACTTCGGTAATAAAGTTAGAGATATATGGCACTAAAAATGATTTTGATAAACCACTATTTTTTAAAGACTCAGAAGTATTAATTAAAAAATAATCCCCTTGTGGAAGTCTTTGAATATCTTTAACTACACCTAAAACTTCAGAGTTTTCTAAAACTTTGCATCCTATTAAATCGAACCAAAAATATTGATTTTCTTCTAACTTACAAAACTCTCTTGTTTCATCTTCGTTAGAGTATAATTTAATGTTAGTTAATAATTTTGCATCTTCTGGATTATCGTAGCCAACAATTTTAATTAGCCCTCGTTTGCTATTGTAGCGCTCTATTTCTAAATCGCCTCTTTGGGTTTTAAATACTCTACCAGCTTTAAATTGTTCGGGAAAATCTGTGTGTAAATGGAGTTTAAGTTCGCCTTTTAGCCCCACAGTTTTACCAAACTGTGCAACCAAAAAGTTATTACTATTTTTAGGCATTTTCTTTGGCTTTTACACTTACCTTGTAGCTAGGTCCACCTTTTGGTTTACAACCAGAAATTATTGTTTTTATAGAGCTTATCATTCGCCCCTCTTTACCAATAACTTTTCCGATATCTTCTTGGTGAACATATAAAAAAATTTCGCTCAAGTTTTCATCTATTTCAACAGTTTTTAAAGAAACTATATCTGGATACTTAGCAATAAGCTTAACATATTCTAAGATGAAATCTTGAACCATTACCTACTACTTACCAGTAATTTTTTTAACTCTGTCGCTCATTTGAGCACCAACACTAATCCAGTAGTTAAGTCTCTCTTCGTCAACTTTTAATACTTTGTTTTCTACAACTGGATTATAATATCCGATAGACTCAATCCAACCGCCATCTCTTCTTTTTCTGCTATCTGTTACAACAATTCTGTAAAATGGTTTCTTTTTTCTACCCATTCTTGTTA
>CAYMUV010000191.1:0-1695 GCA_964393855.1 uncultured Nitratifractor sp. | reverse complement strand
TCGGTTTACCGACCAAAACAGTATTGTGTGTTAGGAGTAGAGGTGAAGAGGGGTAAAGGAGTAAAGGGAAGAGCTATATTTTTCTCTACTCCTCTACGCCTATACCTCTGTACCTCTTAACAAAAAGCTTTATGCTTTATGCTTTTAGCTTTAAGCAAAAAAGTGCTAAGTGCTAAGTGTTGGGTGTTATGTTTTCGGGGCTAAAGCCTCCGATTCCTAAAAAAGCTTTATTCAAAAAATTGTGTTATGTGCTAAGTGTTGAGTGTTAAGATAATAAAATTAAAAGACATATTATACTTTTCCTCTACCCCTTATAAAAGCTTTATGCTTTGTGCTTTTAGCTTTAAGCAATATATGTAGGGTTGGTTTACCAACCAGATTTGTATTGTGTGTTAAGTTTTTTTAGCAATCAGTAAAAATACTTCGTACTCTCCGTATGGTTTAATTATTGTGCTACATTGCATTGTTTTTATCTCTTTAAAGCCTGCGTTTTTTGCTTTTTGGGCAAGGTAGCTTGGTTCGAAGCCAAAGTGTTCTACGCCTGTATCTACTTTATGAAACGAGCCATCTTCTGTGTTGAGGTCGGCAATTGCTATAAAGGCGTTTGGTTTTAACATTTTATAAAATTTTTTAAACATAGCCTCTACATCTTTAATATGGTGCATTGTCATAGAGGAAATTATGCCATCTACTTTTAAATCTACATTAGTAGTGCTTAAATCTAATTCTAGAATATCTACATTGCAGTCTATGTTATTTAATTTCTCTTTTAAAACACTATTCATAGAAGCAGATACATCTATTGCTGTAATTTTCTCTACATAAGGTGCAATATTCTCTAGTAGCAAACCAGACCCAGAGCCAAAATCTACCAAATGCATATTTGGTTTAAGTGTAATGTTTTTTAAAATTGCATTTGAGATATTAGCTACATTATCAACGCGTTTTTGCTCTTTGTCGTAATCTTTTGCTTTTGATGCAAAGTAATCTTTTTTCATAATATTCCTTGTAAAAAACTGTTAAACTGATTAGCAAATGCATGAGCATCTTTCGATGTAAATGCTTTTGGTCCTTTTGTAATTTCGCCACTTTCTCTAATACTTTCCATTAAATTACGCATGGCGAGATATTGTTTAATATTTTCTTTTGTATAAAGTTCGCCTCTATGGTCAATTGCATGAGCATTTAAAGATATAATAGTATCTGCAAGTGGAATATCGGCTGTAATTACAAGGTCTTTTTCTTGGCAAAGTTCTACAATTTTCTTATCAGCAACATCTGCCCCTTGTTCTACAATAATATATTTAATATTTGCGCTACTGCCGCCTATTTTAATTTTTTTATTAGAAACAACTACAGTTTTTATAGATAATTTTTCTATAGCCTTAAAAATAATAGGCTTTAAAAGATTTGGAAATGCATCTCCATCTATAAAAAGTGTCATTTTACAAATTCTTTTACTCTGCCTACTTCTCCAGTATCTAGTCGAACTTTTATACCATGAGGGTGTGTAGATGACTTTGTTAAAATTTGTACAACTTTACCATATGTTAAGTAGCCACTCTTTTGGTCTTCTTTTAATACAATTGCAACATTCATACCGCATTTTATTTCTGCTCTTTTTTGACCTTGTGACATTGATTACTCTTTATATTTTTTGAAAGTATAGCATAAGATAGATTTGATATAATTAGG
>CAYMUV010000190.1:0-1701 GCA_964393855.1 uncultured Nitratifractor sp. | reverse complement strand
TTTTAAAATCTGCAATACTTACATGGCTATCTTTGTCTGCCTCGAGTATATAGTAATCTCCATTTGTTTTAAAGAGTAGATACATATTTTCACCATTTTTACTGGCATGGTAAACACGATTGAACCTTAGAGCCTTTTTAGGTGTTTTTAATGCACTCTTGCCTATTCTGTGGAAATACATATTTATATTTCCTTTCTTATTATAAGAGATTACTTTTAATCTGTTCTTACCTTGCAAAATGCCTTTAGCATTACTTTTGCCATCACCATCATACAAAATATATCTGCCACCTTGAGAGCGATAGCACTTTTTAAGATACTGTCCAATTCTACAGCTACCATCATCATTAAACTTAATATCCGAAAACACCTTTTTTATAAATCCAATAAATGCACCTTCTAAAGCACTATTTGTCTTTGCATCAATTCTATCTAAGTGCCAATTTCCTGCAATACTATTTGCATTAATTAAGCCTGATAGCCCAACAATAATTGATGCTATTGTTATAAGCTTTTTCATAATAATTTCCCTTTTTTATTAAACTTTTATTGCATACATTTTCGTAAATTTTTCATAGTTTGGGCTTGTTTAACGCATGGCAATCCTTTTATAAATTGATCTATTTCATTTATCATTTTTGCCTTATCTGCTTTTGTCCAGCTTGTAAAGTGTTTCTCTTTTTCGCCTTGGAACTTTTTGTTGCCTTCATCAATGCAACTATTTGCTTCTTTTAGCGTATCTGCATCGCTAAAGCAATCTTTAGCCCATATTGCACTTTCTGACTCTTTTAATATTTTTTCTTTAGTCTGTTTTACAATGGCACTCTCTCCACCTCTAGCTTTCATCATTGCACTCATCATTGCCTCTTTTTGTTGAGCTGTCATCTTTTTGCCAGATTTTGGGTCGTAACCTGCCTGTTTTGCTGCTTCCATTATTTCATTCAAATTTTTGTTTGTAGCTTTGCTTTTTTGAGCATCTACTTTTGCTTGTGCATTATCATGTGCATCCATCTCCTCGAGTTTGCTTTTGTCTATTTTGCTAGGCTTACCAGACATATCAAAGTTATAAATAGGTAAATCTGGTAAATTAAAATTATTCTTATCTATAGAGATATCAAACTCTGCTTTTGTAGCAATTTCTGTAATCTTTAAACCCATAACATTGCTCTCTATTTTAAGAGGCACACCCTTGTATATACACTGTTTTACACTCTTCATAATACTCCATACATCGCAGTCAAATCCAAGCACTTTGTCTTTACCAATTTTTTTGCCACCCATTTTTTTAAGCATCTCTTCGCCTCTTTGCTTTGCATCTTTGCTACCCATTGAAGCCAAAGAAAAAGCACCGTTTTTTATTCTTGTAATTCTTTTATGCTTAAAATCAACCTGATAAACAACTGCACCATTTAGAAGCGTTAAAGTGTGACTCTTTTTTACTTTGGCTTTACCCATTGTTGTCTCTTTTCTAATTTCGCTCTTCTCTTCAAGATTTTTAGCTCCGTAATTATCAAAAATCAACCTCTTTTTGCCGATAGTCTTAATCTGAACCATACCCATAACATTGCCATTACCTTTTATTTCGTAAGTAACTTTAGCACTTTTAACTTCATACAATTTAACATTTGCACCCTGCAAAGTTACAACACCAAATAGCACAATAGAACCAATTTTTATAATCTTTTTCATCATTTTCCTTTT
>CAYMUV010000189.1:0-1714 GCA_964393855.1 uncultured Nitratifractor sp. | reverse complement strand
AAAGGGAAAGTTCGCTTTACTCCACTTGGTGGTCTTGGTGAAATTGGTGGAAATATTGCTGTTTTAGAGACAGAGACTACTGCAATTGTTATCGATGTTGGTATGAGTTTTCCAGATGAAACAATGCATGGAGTAGATATTTTAGTACCAGATTTTAGTTATTTGCATGCAATTAAAGATAAGGTTAAAGCTATTGTAATTACGCATGCTCACGAAGACCATATTGGGGCAATTGCTTATCTTTTTAAAGAGCTAAAATTCCCTATTTATGGTACTCCTTTGGCACTTGCAATGATTGCAAATAAGCTTGATGAGCATAGACTTTCTGCAGATAAAAAGTACTTTAGATATGTTGTTAAAAGAGAGATTTATGAAATTGGCGATATGAAAATAGAGTGGCTACACAATACACACTCTATTGTAGATGCTTGCTCTTTAGCAATCGAGACTCCAGCTGGTATTTTAATGCATACAGCAGACTTTAAAATAGACCATACTCCTGTAGATGGATATACTATGGATCTACACAGATGGGCTCATTATGGGCAAAGAGGGGTTCTTTGTCTATTTAGCGACTCTACAAATTCTCATGCACCTGGCTTTACTAAGAGTGAAATTGTTGTTGGTAAAACATTTGATGCACTATTTGAAAAGGCAAATGGTAGGGTGATTATGTCAACTTTTTCATCGAATGTGCATAGAATTTATCAGGCGATGGTTAGGGGTGTGCAACATGGGCGTAAAATTTGTGTTATTGGGCGTTCTATGGAGAGAAATATCGAAACAACACGAAAGTTAGGGTATGTTGATATTGGCGAAGAGCACTTTATTGAGCCACACGAAGTTGGAAGATACAAAGATGATGAAATTTTAGTTGTAACTACAGGAAGTCAAGGCGAAACTATGGCAGCACTTAGCCGTATGGCAACAGATGAGCACAGACACATTAAGCTAAAACCAAGTGATACAATTATTATTAGTGCTAGTGCAATTCCTGGAAATGAAGCTTCGGTATCTAAGTTGATGAACTTACTACTTAAGAGTGGGGTTACAATTAGATATAAAGAGTTTAGCGATATCCATGTATCTGGACATGCTAGCCAAGAGGAGCAAAAACTTATTTTAAGACTTGCTCAGCCTAAGTTTTTCTTACCTGTACATGGGGAGTATAACCATATTAATGCGCATGCTAAAACAGCAATTACTTGTGGTGTAGAAGAGCGAAATATATTACTAATGAGCGATGGCGATCAAATAGAGATAACGCCAAAGTATCTTAAAAAGGTAAAAACTGTAAAAACTGGTAAGAGATATATCGATAACCAAAGCAATAAAGAGATCTTCTCTGAAGTTGTTAGCGATAGACAAAAGTTAGCAACAGAGGGTATTGTAAATATTATCTTGCAAATTAATACACAAGAGGGTAAATTGCTTAACAAACCAACTGTTGTAGCACATGGTTTAGTATCTGAAAAAGATAATAAAAACTTCGAAAAAGCAATTGTTGAGTTGGTAGATAACTACTTAAAAAATGGCTCTTTAGAGAAGAGTGCAAATAATAAGGTTATCGAAGATGGCATTAGAAATGTTGTTAGAAAGTATATAATTAAGCAGTATAAGAGTTATCCATTTATTATTCCAACTGTGTTTATGGTTTAATTTTAGAGTGTTAAGTGCTATGTATTATGTGCTAAGTGTTAGGTGTTGAGTGTTA
>CAYMUV010000188.1:0-1726 GCA_964393855.1 uncultured Nitratifractor sp. | reverse complement strand
AATATTAAATGGGCAAGATTTACTTATGATACTTCCAACAGGTGGTGGTAAATCGTTGTGTTATCAGTTGCCAACACTTTTAATGAGTAGCGTAACAATTGTTATTTCGCCCCTGCTTGCACTTATGCACGACCAAGTTATGGCTTTGCGTGCTCGTGGTATTAGTGCTGCAATGTTAAGTTCTATGCAAACCTTAGAAGAGGCACAACAAATAGAGCAAGAGTTAATAGATGGCTCTATAAAAATGCTATATGTTGCACCAGAGAGGCTAGTAAACGAACACTTTTTAGCTTTTTTAGATAGATTAAAAATTAACTATTTTGTTATAGACGAAGCTCACTGCTTATCGGAGTGGGGACACGAATTTAGAGAAGATTACAGAAAATTAACCCTACTAAAGAGTCGTTTTCCAAATGTGCCAATAGCTGCATTTACAGCAACTGCAACAAAAGAGGTAGAGCATGATATTGTAAATAATTTAACACTAAATAAGCCCTTAATATTGCGCGCACCACTATTTAGAGATAATTTAACTATAAATGTAGATTACCGCATAAAAGATGGTAAAAAGCAGTTAGTAGAGTTTTTAAAACGATTTCGTGGCGAAGCTGGTATTATATATACGCAATCAAGAAAATCAACAATGAGTGTTGCTAAATTTTTGCAAACAAAAGGTTTTAAGGCAAAAGCCTACCACGCAGGCTTACCAACGCAAGAGAAAAATTTAGCCTTTAGTGAATTTGTAGAAGATAAAATAGAGATAATAGTAGCAACAATCGCTTTTGGAATGGGTATAGATAAATCAAATATTCGCTTTGTAGTACACTTAAACTTGCCAAAAAGCGTAGAAAATTATTACCAAGAGATGGGTAGAGCAGGGCGAGATGGTTTGCCATCTACAACTTTGCTATTATTTGGTGCACAAGATATTGTAACCCAAAGGCGTTTTATCGAAGAGTTACCACAAAGCCCATATAAAGAGCATGCAATTACAAAATTAAATAACTTTGTTCGCTTAGTAAAATCGCAAGAGTGTAGGCATAAAGCAATTGCAAAATATTTTGGCGACACCATAGAGCCTTGTGGAAACTTATGTGATAATTGCCTGCAAAGAGATAGAAAAGAGGTAGATATTACAAAAGAGGCTCAAATGCTACTATCTGCAATTTACAGAACAAATCAAAGTTTTGGATTGCACTATGTAATTAACATCTTAAAGGGTAGCAAAGAGCAAAGAGTTCTGCAAAACAAGCACGATAGTTTAAGTGTTTATAACATAGGCGAACACTTTAGCAAAGAGCAATGGCTAAGCGTTGCCGATAGATTAATAGAGATAGAAGCAATAGTAGTTGGCGAATTTAAAGTATATAAAATAACAAATCTAGGGCTAAAGATACTAAAAGGCAAACAAGAGCTAAAAATAGACGAAAAACGCTTAATATTTAAAGCAAGCAAAAGCAAAAAAGAGCCAATAGACACAAGCGACTACAATAGCGAAATATTCGAACAACTAAGAGCCTTGCGAAGAGAGATATCTAGCAAAGCAGGAGTTCCCCCATATATAGTATTCTCCGATAAAACCCTAAAAGAGCTAAGCATAGCCCTACCAAAAACAAAAGAGCAAATGCTAGATGTAAACGGAGTAGGCGAAGTAAAATTTGAAAGATACGGCAAAGAGTTCTTAGAGCTATTAAAAGAGTTGTAAATTTATAGCTAATACTCTGCT
>CAYMUV010000187.1:0-1737 GCA_964393855.1 uncultured Nitratifractor sp. | reverse complement strand
ACTATAACCCAAATTTATGCCATGATAAAGAGGATTTTAGTATATGTCCAAAGTAGTTCAACTATTTAAATATTTAGTAGCTACACTGGCAATATTTTTTGCTTTTCTTTTTTATCAAAATGGTAAGTTTTTAATAGTTAATATCTCTATACCTAGTGGAGATAGCCTAAAACCTATAATTTACTATACTACTTCTTCGAAAGAGAGCTTTATCGAAAAAAGAGTTTTGCATCCAAAAAAGATAGAGAATAATAGTTACTATTTTGATATATCTAAAATTAAAAATTTGCAAAGTATAAGGTTTGATCCAGAGGTGCATAAAGATTTAAATATGACAATATATAAAATCTGGGTAAAAAAACTTACATGGTTTCAAAAAGCTATCTATAAAGTTCCACTATCTTTTGTAAAAGCAAAAAGTGGAGTAGAAGTTATAAAACGCACTAATGAATTTAATTTTTTAACTAAAAATAGAGATCCTCAACTAATAATAGAGCCAAGATTTATATTTGAACAGAGGATATTTTATTTATATCTTGATAAGCTTATTTTATCTTTTATTCTAGCTTTAATATTAATTTACTTATGGAATATATCCAATAAAGAGATAGACAATAAGTTAGAAGCAAAATTAATTTTATATTCAATATTTCTATTTTTTATAATTTTTAAAGCGTTCTACTATAAAGATAATGTTCACTATGGTTATCCACCAGACGAGAGAGCACATATGAGTTATATTCAATATGTCAATACTCATCATAGTTTAATTACTAATTTTAAAGAGTTACCAAATTATCTTAGTCATCCTCCACTATATTACGAGTTAGAGAATTTAGTTTTTGATAAAACTCAAGACATGCATAAGAATGTATCTAACTTTAGGACTTTAAGTGTAGCTATATTTGCACTTTCAATTATATTTTTGTTATATTTAGGATTTAGTGCTAATTTCTCCATATTAGGAGATTTTGTATTTCTCTCTTTAACAGCATCTTTACCTATGCTCTCATATATAGGAGGTAGCATTAGTAATGATAATTTAGCACTGTTGGGTGCTTCTATCTTTTTGATTGGATTTAAGAGATTCTTTGAAAAAAGGATAGATAATATTACCTTTTTGCTTATATCATTAGGTGGGGCAATTGCTTACTTTAGTAAATTAACAGCTGCACTTTTAATCTTTTTTGCTATTATTTATTATCTTCTATTTTTTGCCAGAAGAGAGTTTTTTTCTAAAATTAAATTAACACACATAGCTATTTTAATTGTTTTTTTAACTCCTATAATATATTATCAAGCCACAATTATGCTAGAGTATCACTCTTTAGTTCCAACTTATAATGTTACACACCCTAAAGAGTTTTTAAATTCTAATTTTTATACACCACCTGAACATAGAATCCATTTAAATGCAAAAGAGTGGTTTTTTAGATTAGTTCATTTTATCCATAGTGGTTGGTTTGCTATACATTCACATCATTCATTTGGACACTCATCGTGGGCTGGAGTATTTGGATTGGTTGCTTTGCATATATTTGCAATTGTAGCTCTGTTTTTAAGATGTAATTCTAAACAGATATGCTATTTTGGTAAAATAGTTTTAATTGGACTATTTTCTGTAGAATTGGTGCAGTATATTTTCTCATACAAAGCACATATTGCAAATGGATACATGGGAGGGTTGCAACCTAGATATTTATTACCTTTTATGGTTGGTTTTGCTATAATGGCATC
>CAYMUV010000186.1:0-1739 GCA_964393855.1 uncultured Nitratifractor sp. | reverse complement strand
AACCACTCATACTCTTTTGTAGTTAAATATCTTGTCTTATTCTCTGGCAAATTATTTAACTCAAAAGGTCCATATGCAACACGCTTTAAATCTACAACTTCTGCTCCAAAGTGTGCAAAAAAGCGTCTTAATTCTCTATTTTTTCCCTCATTAATAGTAACTCTAAGTTTGCTATACTTTCCTGTTGTACCACGCATTTCAAATGCTAAAAATGGAGCAAAACTCATAGATGTTACTCTACTCTTTTCATGCCCACCTGCAGTCGCATCCTCTAAATAAAGACCCTCTTGCATAGCTTTTATCATATCTTCTGTTACCATTTTATCGATTTTTATATTATAAACACGAGGGAGTTTACTCTCCATTAAAGTAGTAGCTACACCAACATTATCTGTTAAAAGCAGTAAACCCTCACTTGCAAAATCTAAACGCCCAACAGGTACAAAGTGTCTAAATTTACCAGGTAATAGATGATAAATTGTGGTTCTGCCTCTATCATCTTTTTTAGTAACCAAAGAGCCTCTTGGCTTATTATAGACTATCATTGTCAATTCATACTCAGCCTTAGGAAAGACCTCTTTGCCATTTACAAAAACTCTATCGCCCTTTTGCACTTGATAACTAAAATCTTTTATAGGCTGTCTATTTATATTAACCTTGCCCTCTTCTATAAGCCTATCAGCTTCTCTGCGCGAATACTTTGTATTGTGCGATATATATTTATTTATTCTCACTCTCTATCCCTGCTCTAATTAAATCGTGTATATGAATAGCACCCACAAGCTCTTTTTGGCTATTTGTAATAATCAATAGCTGTATCTTCTTTTGCTCTATTAATTTTAATGCATCTACTGCTAAAATATCTGCATTTTCTAATATAAATGGCTCTTTTGTCATATACTTAACTATTGGAGAGTCAAAACTAAAATCCTCTCTCATTAAAGCTCTTCGTAAATCGCCATCGCTCAAAATACCTACAACTTTACCACCATCTTCTATAATAATATTACCTAGCTTTCCCTCTGACATAGGAATTATAGCATCTTTTAACAAGCTATCTATATTTACTGTAGGAATTTTACTTTTATCTATTAAAAAGTGCTTAGCTTTTAAATATAATCTTTTTCCAAGTGCTCCAGCTGGATGAAACTTTGCAAAATCCTCTTTTTTAAAACCTCGAATATGCATTAGAGCAATTGCTAAAGCATCGCCCAAAGCAAGAGTTAAAGTTGTACTAGAAGTTGGCGCAATATTTAAAGGGCAAGCCTCTTTTTCTACGCTAATATCTATATGTGCATCGCTAAATTTACCCAAAGAGCTATCTATACTTTTACTCATTGCAATAACAGGAACACCAAAGTTTTTTATATGTGGTAAAAGCTTTGTAAGCTCTTCGCTCTCGCCACTATAACTAATAGCTAAAACGCCATCATCTTTACCAATCATACCCAAATCGCCATGCATTGCCTCGGCTGGATGCAAAAAGAAACTACTAGTCCCTGTACTTGCCATTGTTGCAGCAATTTTAGAACCAATATGCCCCGATTTTCCAACACCAATTACAATTAACTTACCCTTTAAATTTGCTATTATCTCAACAGCTCTATCAAAACCAGCACCAACCCTCGCCTTAGAAGCCAAAAGAGCATCTGCCTCTAACTGTAAAGTCTCTCTAGCATATTGACTTGGAAGTTTTGTTTTCATTATATATGTCTCCTTTTTTTAAAGCAAAGCTTCAA
>CAYMUV010000185.1:0-1743 GCA_964393855.1 uncultured Nitratifractor sp. | reverse complement strand
TATACTTCAATTTAGCCGAAATTGCACGACCAGCTGTGCTATAGCCTTTTACCTCTTCGTACTTTTTATTTAAGATATTTTTTGCAGTAATATTTAAAGATAAATTATTAGTTATCTCTTGGTTATAGTATAAGTTTGCTACTGTATAAGATTTTAATTTAGCACCAGCAAACCCAGCTCTTTTACCAACATATTGCACATTAGCACCAACAGAGATTGTATCTGTTGGGTTGTAATCTACAAAAATATTAGCACTATCTTTTGGAATATTTAAGTATGGTTTACCACTGTTATCTTTTATGCTTAAAAGGTGTGTATAGTTAAATCCTACGCTTAAAGGCACAGCTTCAAAGTCGTATCTACTGCTTAACTCTAAACCTTTTCTTGTTAATTTATCGCTTAAATTATAATATTTCCAAAGTGTACTATTATAAGTAATTGCATCGCTAGTTTTATTATAGAAGAAGGTTAAATTTAATAAACTTTTATAACCCAATGTAAACTCAAGCCCTTTAGTACTCTCAGGCTTTAACTTACTACCAGCAACTGCATTTGCAAATTGGTAAAGACTTGGCACTTTATAAGCACTATAAACATTAAAGCCACTATGTAAGCCATCTATCGCTTTACAATATCTTTTAACACCAAATCTATAAGTTAATTTATTACTAAATTTGTCAAACTTATCATAACGAAGTGTTGCATTAACTATTGTTTTTGCACTTAAAAGGTTATCGAAACTATATCCATACCCTAACCACACAGCCTTATCATTAAAGCTATCTTTGCTCTCTCCAAAGCCAAAGTCTGTTGTAGATTTATATTTATTATACTCTAGCCCACCACTAACTTGGTGCTTACCAAAGCTCTTTTTAGCATCTAAAGTATATCTATCTACAACGCCTTTAGCTTTAGACTTCCACGGTCCATAAGCAGAAGCACCCTTTAAATCTCTTTTAATATCATTTTTAGAAGCTTTTGCATTTATTGTAATATCTTTATTATCAAAAGTGTACTCTACACCATACATATTATCTTTAAATTTAGATTTTTCAGCAGTAGAGTTTGCATTGCCAACAGCATCAAAATCGGCTTTTGTATCTATGTAGTTATAGAAAATTTTAGCTTTAGAGTTTTCACTAATTTTAAGCCCTACTTTAAAGTTTAAATCTTTATGATCATAGCCATCTTTCTCTGCATCTCTTGGTGCTAGAGCAGAAAAGCCATCTGTTTTATAAAAATTACCACTTAAATTAAACGATATATTATTTACACTCTGTCCAAAATTAAAACCAGCCTCTTTTGTGCTATATTTACCATACCCTACATAAACCTCTTTACCAGCAGATTTTGTAACAATATTTATAACTCCGGCTACTGCATCTGCACCCCAAAGACCACTTTGTGCACCTTTAACAATCTCTATTCTCTCTACATTTGTTAAGTTTAAATTAGCAATAGACGAACTAAAACTTGGGTCTGTTGGGTCTTTAAGTGGCACACCATCTAGCATAATTTGCACATTACCACTACCAAAACCTCTCATATAGATAGATGTAGATTGCCCCTTGCCACCATTTGAAGCAAAAGCAATACCACTAACATGCGATAGAGCATCTTTTAAACTTACATAACCTTTTTGTTCAATATCATCACTTGTAATAACAGTTACATTAGCAGTTGTATTAGCAATTGTTGTTGCAAATTTATCTGTTGCAGTTACCTTAATTGTCTCTAAATTAA
>CAYMUV010000184.1:0-1752 GCA_964393855.1 uncultured Nitratifractor sp. | reverse complement strand
AAAAAGAGAAAAATCCTATGCAAAGTAAGCTTAATAAATTTGCTATTGGCACTGGCCCATATAAGATGACAAAGGCTTTTGAAGTTAATAAAAAGATAACTCTTGTTGCAAATAGCGACTATTACGAAGGAAAACCAAAAATAGATAAGATTGATTATAACTATATTGGAGATAGTGCAACACAATTTTTAATGCTTAAATCGAATAAATTAGACATAGGTGGCTTGACTCCTTTAGAAGTTAGTAGGCAAATAGGTAGCAAGTTTAAAAAAAGCTTTAATATATATGAGAGAGCATCAAATGGTTACACTTATTTAGGGTTTAATTTACGGAAAAAACCATTTAATAACCCTAAAGTTAGAGAAGCTATTGCACTAGCAATTAATAAACAAGAGTTAATAGATTTACTATTTTTTTCGCATGGTAAACCTTGTTATGGTCCTTTTATGCCAGGTGCTAGCGTGTATCCTAAAGATTATGTGCCACTAAAATACAACCCTAAAAGAGCCAAAGAGATTTTAAAAGAGTTAGGTTACACAAAAGATAAGCCATTAAGCTTTACTATTACGACAAACTCTAACAACGATATAAGAGTAAAAGCTGTCGAAATTATTCAACAACAACTATTAAAAGTTGGCATAAAAGTTAAAATTAGAGTTATGGAGTGGCAAGCTTTTTTAAATACTGTAGTTTTTCCAAAAAAGTTTGATGCTGTAGTGCTTGGCTGGGGGCTAGGACTCATACCAGATGCCTACTCTATATGGCATAGCGATGGCGATAAAAAAGGTGGTTTTAATTTTGTTGGCTACCACAATAAAGAGGTAGATAAATTAATAGAGAAAGCTAGTTCAATTGTAGAACCAGACAAGTTTGCTTTAATTTATAGAGAGATTTTTAAAAAAATTGCAAATGATAAGCCATACATTTTTTTATATATACCAAACTCTATAACAGCTGTTAGCAAAAGAGTTAAAGGTGTTACACAAAGTGTAATTGGAATAGAGCATAACTTTATACATTGGAGAATTAAAGATTGAAAAGAGTAATATTATTTGATTTAGATGGAACATTAATAGATTCGACAGAGGCAATTTTGTATTCGTTTAAAAAGAGCTTCGAAGCTTTTGGAGTGGTTCCACCAAAAGAGGTGGATATTTTGCCTCAAATTGGGCATCCTCTATTTGATATGTTTGTAAATTTAGGAGTACCTAAGAGTATAGCAAATGATTATGTTAAGGTATATAAAGATAATTATAGGCAAATACATACACAAAAGACTTTGTTATTAAATGGAGCAAAAGAGGCAGTAGAAAAAGCATATAAAAGTAGTGCTATTTTAGGAGTTGTAACTACAAAAACTGGCACCTATTCGAAAGAGCTTTTAGAACATTTCGGATTAATGCAATATTTTGGCACTTTAGTTGGTAGCGAAGATGTTAAAAATCATAAGCCTAACCCAGAACCAATATACTTAGCATTAAAGAGATTAAATGTAACAAAAAGTAGCAATATCTATATGATTGGTGATACATGTATGGATATTTTAGCAGCGAAAAATGCAGATATAAAGGGTATAGCTGTTGAGTTTAAATATACTCCAATAGATGAATTAAAAAAGTGCTCAAGTGTGGTAAAGAGTAGCGTTTTAGAAGCTATTAATAATATTTTAGATAATAAAATCTAATTAACAAGCACTATTTAAGTTCAATTTATTACAATAGCTCATAACTAAAAAATAATAGGAGTAGATAT
>CAYMUV010000183.1:0-1770 GCA_964393855.1 uncultured Nitratifractor sp. | reverse complement strand
GTATCTATACCACAAACACCATTTGTGTCATTATTTTTAGCACTAATTACACTACACTCATTATAATTACTATTAAAATCTCCAATTATTATATACTCTGTAGTGCTTGGTAGCTTATTTAAGCGATTTACTAATGCTTTTGCATAAATAACTCTTTTACTCTCTGGTGCAGCTTTAGAGCGCCAATGATTAACAAATATCTTTAACTTTGGTTTGGTATCTAAAGTTACCTCTAAAATATCTCTATCTCGTGGACTTTGACTAACTTTTATTAAATTGGTATTTTTAATTTTAACTTTAGATAGCAAAGCTTCATTAATTGCACCTTTGTTATGTGTAATTGCACTATATCGGTATTTGCACCCTTTTTTTGCTAATCTCTTTTGTAAAATATCTAAAACATTTTTATTCTCTACCTCTTCTAAACCTATAACATCGGCATTTAATTCGCAAATTACTCGGCTAATATTCTCTATTTTTTTATTAAAGGTATTACTGTTCCAATTGTGTGTATTTGGGATATACTCTTTATACTCACTCTTATTATAAGTTAAATCAAATAGATTATCTACATTATAAGTTGCAACTTTTAATTCTTGTGAAAATAGTGATATAGGAATAAGCATAAATAATATTTTTTTCATTAGAAAATTATAACAAAACTACTTTATACTTATACAGTTTTAAAAAAATATAAGCAGAAATAATGGAACTTAATCTAAATCTACACCATCCCAAAACTCATCGTAACTTAAATTTGTAAGTGCGTTTTCGTTTTCTAAATTCTTCTCTTGAAGCTCTTTTTCTACTTTTACAAAAAACTCTTCTAAAGCTTCATCTAAGATTGTAGAAATATCTTTATTTAGTAGGCTAGAGTAAAGCTCTAACTGCTCTACCCTAGTTTGAGAAATTGTAATTTGCATTATGCAAGATTTGTAAATACTTTTTGAACATCGTCGTCTTCTTCTAACTTTTCAATTAGTGTCTCTAACTCTTCTAAATGCTCTTCGTTGTCTATCTCTATAGGTGTTGTAGCAATATACTCAATATTTGCTTTTTTAATATCTATACCTTTCTCTTCTAAAGCTTTTGTCATATCGCCAAAGCTTTCAAACTCTGCATAAACCCTAATTATCTCTTTATCTTCGCCATTCTCTTGTGGCTCTACATCTTCTTCTATCTCTTCTAAGCCATAATCTATTAACTCTAGCTCTAACTCTTCTAAATCAATATCATCGCTCTTGTCAAACTCAAATACAGACTTTTTACTAAATATATAGTTTAAAGCACCAGTTGTAAGCATCTCTGCAGAGCCTTTTTTAAGAATAGATCTAACATTTGCAACTGTTCTAGTGTTATTATCTGTTGCACAAGTAATAATCATTTGCACACCATGAGGCGCTTTAGCTTCGTAAATAACCTCTTTAATATCTGCACTATCTTTGCTAAATGCTCTTTTAATTGCCGCTTCTATATTATCTTTTGGCATATTTTGTGCTTTAGCATTCATAATTGCTGTTCTTAGCTTAGAGTTCATATCAGGGTCAGGCGAACCACCCTCTTTTGCAGCCATAGTAATAACTTTTCCAAGTTTAGGAAACAATCTAGACATTGTTCCCCATCTCTTCATCTTAGCAGCTTTACGATACTCAAACGCTCTACCCATAATATCTCCAATTAATTTTTTTGTAATTATACCAAAAGCTTGTTAAAGTATATACTCATCTACAACCCACTTTGCAAATGCAAAAGAGCAAGTAAAAGCTGGGC
>CAYMUV010000182.1:0-1771 GCA_964393855.1 uncultured Nitratifractor sp. | reverse complement strand
TAAAAGATGCATATAAAAATTAGTTTGAGGAGTAGATGTGAATATAGAGAGTGTTTTAAATGAGTTAAAAAGAGCCACAGCAGAGATTATAGATTTTGAAAGAATAGAAAAATTAGTTAGAAAATATTATGAAAGTGGCGAAAATTACACTGTTAAGCTAGGATTAGACCCAACATCTGCAGATGTGCATTTGGGACATACGGTAGTTTTACAAAAATTAGCTGCATTTCAAAAACATGGTGCGCTTGTGCAGTTAATTATTGGTGATTTTACTGCAACAATTGGTGACCCAACAGGAAAGAGTGAAACAAGAAAAATACTCTCAAGAGAAGAGATAGAAGAGAATGCAAAAACATACCAAGAGCAAGTTTTTAAGATTCTTGACCCAGAAAAAACAACAATATATTATAACTCTGAGTGGTTAGATAAGCTGGGAACTAGAGGGCTTACAGAGCTTACAATGCACTATAATGTTGCAAGAATGTTAGAGAGAGATGATTTTGAAAAGAGATATAAAAGTGGTGTAAGTATATCTATTTCTGAATTTTTATATCCACTTTTTCAGGGTTATGACAGTGTTGCACTAAAAACAGATATAGAGTTTGGTGGGACTGACCAAAAGTTTAATATGCATATGGGAAGACATCTGCAAAGGGTTTATAATGTAGGTAAAGAGCAAGCTATTGTTATGGTGCCAATTATCGAAGGTTTAGATGGCGTACAGAAGATGAGTAAATCTTTAAATAACTATATTGGTGTTACCGATGCCCCAAATGATATGTTTGCAAAAATTTTATCTATTACAGATGAGTTAATGTGGCGTTATTATGAGCTTTTAAGTAGTAAAAGTTTAGAAGATATAGAAAAAATTAAAAGCGATGTTGAGAGTGGAGAGTTGCATCCAAAGCTTGCTAAAGAGAATTTAGCACTAGAGATTGTAGAGAGATTTCACTCTAAAGAAGATGCACAATCTGCTAAAGAGGCTTTTGATAAACAATTTAAACAAAATAAGATACCAGATGATATCAAAGAGTTTAATTTAGAAGATGACATTTGGATATGTAAAGCCTTGCAAGAGGCAGGTTTAGAGCCTTCTACTTCTCAGGCTAGAAGAGATATTAAGCAGGGTGCTGTTAAAATTAATCAAGAAAAAGTAGAAGATGAGCAGTTAAAATTAAGTAAAGGCGAGTATATTTTACAAGTAGGTAAAAGAAGATTTGCAAAAGTAATAGTAGGATAAGTTATGAAATTTGAGCCGTTGAAAATTAAGAATTTTGTTATAGAGAAGCCAATAATCCAAGGTGGAATGGGTGTTGGAATCTCTTGGGATAGATTAGCAGGTACTGTAAGTAAAGAGGGTGGATTAGGAGTAATTAGCTCTGTAGGTACAGGAATTTATGAAAATAGAGCATATGCAGATAGAGTTTTGGGTGAGGGTAGACCATATGAAGCTCAAAATTTTTACTCTAGAAAGGCACTTTTTAAAATTTTTGAAAATGCAAGAAAAATCTGTAAAGATAAACCTTTAGCTTGTAATATTTTATATGCACAAAGTGATTACGATAGAGTAGTTAAAGATGCCTGTGAAGCTGGAGCAAATATGATAATTACAGGTGCAGGTTTGCCTTTAACAATGCCTGAGGCTGCAAAAGATTATCCAGATGTTGCTTTAATTCCTATTGTATCTACTGCTAAAGCTCTTAGAATTTTATGTAGAAGGTGGCAAAAGACTCACAATAGATTACCAGATGCTGTAATTGTAGAAGGACCA
>CAYMUV010000181.1:0-1791 GCA_964393855.1 uncultured Nitratifractor sp. | reverse complement strand
GTGGGTTTGTAACTTGTGCAAACTTTTGTTTAAAGAAGTCTGTAAAGTTTCTTTGCATATTAGAAAAAGCCGCAATTGGAGTATCATCACCCATTGCACCTGTTGTCTCTTTACCCTCTATAATCATAGGCTTAATAATATCTTTTAAAACCTCTTGAGTGTAGTTAAAGTATCTCTGTTTTGCTCTTAGCTCATCTTCTGGAATCTTTTCTACATTAATTTTAAGCTCTTTTACGCTGTGTGCATACTCTTGCAGATAGCTCATATGCTCATTTAGCCATTTAGAGTATGGATGAAGCCCCTTGATATAATTGTCTATATCACTACTTTTAACAACTTTACCATGCTTTAAGTCTAAACCAATCATCTCTCCAGATTGCAATCTTCCTCTATCTTTTATATCGCATTCAGGAATATCCAAAACACCATACTCAGAAGAGATTAATAATCTTTCATCATTTGTTACAATATACTTTGCAGGTCTAAGCCCATTTCTATCTAAAACACACCCTATATATCTTCCATCTGTAACACTAACTGCTGCTGGTCCATCCCAAGGCTCAAAGCATGTACTTGCATACTCATAAAATGCTCTAAGCTTACTATCCATAGTTGGCGAATTATGCCAAGGAGCAGGAATAACAGAACGAACCGCCTTAAAGAAATCCATACCATTAATTAATAAAAACTCTAAAAAGTTATCTAAACTAGCCGAATCACTAGCTCCATCTTGCATAATTGCATCTCTAACTCTATCTAGCTCATCTTTAGTAAATATACTAGACTCTGCAATTGCAAGTTTAGCTTTTGCATTAAATCTGTTAGCTGTAATAGAGTTTATCTCTCCATTGTGTGCAATTGTTCTAAATGGCTGTGCAAGTCTCCATTGTGGCAAAGTATTTGTAGAAAATCTTTGGTGAAATAGACAAAACGATATCTTAAAATTCTCTTCTGCCAAATCGCTATAACACTCTTTAATATGCGTTGGCATAACAAGACCTTTATACGAAATAACCTTAGAAGAGAACGACGGAATATAGAAATCTTCATCATCTTTTAACTCTTTTTCTATCTCTAATCTGCTTAAATAGATAAGTGCATCAAATCTCTCATTTGCAACAATAGAGTTTGGCGCAACTACCAACTGCTTAATATTTGGTAGTGTCTCAATAGCTTGTTCGCCTAGTGCATTTGTATTAACTGGTACATCTCTTGTAAAAAGAACCTTTAAGTCGTTTGCTTTTAATTTTTGCTCTATTACATTAAAATTATTATCATCTTTAGAAAAAACAACCATTACTGCATACTGCTCTGGTAACTCTACCCCTGCCTCTTTTGCTTTTTTCTTAAAAAACTTCTTTGGCATAGATAGTAAAAGCCCACTACCATCACCCGTCTTTCCATCTGCAGCAATAGCACCACGGTGCATCATACGAGAGAGTGCTGTAATTGCATCTTCTAAGTTTTTATGTGTTGCTTCATTATTTATAGAGGCCAGCAAACCAAAGCCACAGTTATCTTTAAAAGTTCTATAGAGTTCTTGCATATTCAAAACCTTAACAATTGGAGTTTAGGAAGAGTAAAAAGATTTAACACAGCTCAAACAGAGCAAAAAAGTAAATTTATCGCCATATAATAGGTCTAAAAAGAGACATTCCACCCCTTAATACTACTCTTCCAAATGAAGTCGATTATAGCAAAAATGTGGTTAAAAGCTCATTATTTTAAATAGATAAATCCAAGACTTCAAAAAACTGCTACCAAACTACAAAGCTAAAATTATTATTAGAC
>CAYMUV010000180.1:0-1791 GCA_964393855.1 uncultured Nitratifractor sp. | reverse complement strand
AATTAAAAATTCATCATTCAAAATTAATAATTTAACTACCATTTCTATTGTAAATCTATATTTTTACTTATATTCTCTAACTCTTTACTAAAGGTATCTAAGAAATTTTTGGTTTTATTTAAATCTATTGTAATTTTATCTTTAGAGGTTTTTATGCCTATGTCTGAGCTTTTTATATCTTTGGTTTTGCCTTCGAACTCTTTTGCCATTTGCTCTAGTGTTTTTGCCATATTTTTTAAAAACTCTTCTGTCTTTTTGGGCTCTATGATTATTTTATCATTATTGGTTGATATGCCTATTTGTTTTAGTATCTTTTTATCTTTTACTTTATCTTGCTCGCTCTTTGGTAATAAAGATGGGTCTAGATATGGTTTATCTGTTACTTTTGTAATTTCGCCTTCATCTTTTTGTAGGTTTTGGCAATAGCTATTTGTTGTTAATATAATTAAGCTTATTAGCATTATATAAAATTTTTTCATCTGAACTCCTATTTTTATTTTATATTAACATAATAAAGTGTCAAATAGTGGAATTATTTTTCTAAAAGTCTCATATTTTTAAAAAGTTTTTGTGCAGTAGCCGATTTTATAAAAGATATATTATATGGGTGCTCCATCTCGATATATTCTTGTTTAGGATTTAATTTAGATTTTATATCTTTAGCACTATTGCCAAAAAGGATTAATTTTATACTTGTATCTATATTGTCTATTAGATACTTTATAAATGGTTGCCACATCTTTATATGGTATTTAGAGCTCTTTTTATCTGTAAAGATTAAAGCTGTATTTAACAGCAAGACACCATTTTTTTCGAAGTTATCTTTTAGTTCGTAAATAGAGTCTATAAGGTCATCTTTTCTTATTGTAGCTATTGCATCTTTTGTTGTATTATCGCTATCTAGCCTACCCATTGCCACTAGAGCCATCTTAATAAAGTTTCTAAGGCTAGTTGCTCTATTTACCTCTTTGCTAAGATAGCCATTTGAGAATATAGACTCTACTGCACCATCGATAAATGCATAACCTATAGCACTTTGCTCTCTTGGGTATGGGTCTTGACCAAATAGAATATATTTTACTTCTGTTTTTGGCATAGTTTTAAAAGCACTAAATACTCTATTTTGATTTGGAATGTACTCTTTATTAGTTATTATAAACTCTAGGTAACTACTATCTAGACGCAGAAGGGCATTGATTATTAAATCTTGCCAAGAGCTATCTATTTTATCTTTTAAGAATAGTTGGAGTCTATTTTTCATGATAGTGCAATATCTAAGGTAACTAAAATAAAGAATATAAAGCCAAGATAGCCATTTACTGTAAAGAATGCTCTATCTATTTTTTTAAAATCTTTTCTTACTAAGTAGTGTTCGTATCCAAGCATTATTAAAGATGCAACAACTGCAACATAAGCTAAAAGTCCAAGATTAGCCAATACCACAAACAGATACCAAAAAATTACTGTTGCAATATGGAAAAATAGAGCAATTAATAGCGTGTTTTTTGCCCCAAGTTTAGATGGAATAGAGTGTAGATTGTTTGCTTTATCAAACTCGATATCTTGCAAAGAGTAAAGCAAATCAAACCCTGCAACCCAAAACATTACACCAATACTTAAAGCATAAACCCAAGATGGGGTAGAGCCAAGCACAGCAATAGAGCCTGCAATAGGGGCTAAAGCTAAAGATATACCTAAAATTAAGTGAGCTAAAGCACTAAATCGTTTAAATAGTGTATATGCACCAAGAATAGCTAAAATAGGCACAGATAATTTAAATGCTAAAGAGTT
>CAYMUV010000179.1:0-1821 GCA_964393855.1 uncultured Nitratifractor sp. | reverse complement strand
CATCAATCTCTTTTGAGTCAATTTTATACAGTGGGTCACCTTTTTTAACCATATCACCTTCTGATACTTTCATATCTTTAATAAATCCCATATATCTGCTGGTAATCATTTTTTGATTATCGCTAGTAACCGAACCACTTAACTCCAAATTTAAAGCCATCGCACTATTTAATAGTAAAATAGAACCAATTATTAATCTTTTCATACACTTCCCCTTATTCATTAATTAAGTTTTGTAACTCTAAAATCTTAGCATTCTTCTTATTTTTAACTTGTAGTAGTTTTAAGAGCATCTCTATCTCTTTAGATTGCTTAATTAGAACATCTGTAATAGATGCTACACCCTCTTTATATTTAGCTTTATAAGTGTCGTAAACTTTTTCAGAAAATCTATATTGCTTTTTATAACTTCTTACTTGAGAGCTTAAAGTCTTAATTTCAGACTTTAATTTACTAGCTTTAAGCCACATCCCCTTTTTAGCTAAAATAACTTGTGTAGATACTTTTAAGTAATTAGTTTTAGCTTTTTCTAAAGCAGCTTTATCAGCACCACCATTAAATAGATTCATTTTAGCTTGAACTCCAACTGTGTAGAAATCTTTTTTACTTATACTATCTGGAATTAATTTATGGTCTGCATATCCATACTCTGCAAATGCACCAACTGTTGGTTTAAATTTAGCTTTTTCTACCTCTATGGCATTTTTAGTAATAGAGCGACCAAGTCTTGCTTTTGCAATATCTAAACTTTTGGCTTCTACAATATCTTTTGTTACTCTTGGCATTACAGGAGCACTTGCAGGCGGTACTATTGAGCTTACCTTTGTATTTAAAAGAAAAGATATAAAGTGTAAAGCTAGCTCTTTATTTAATTTAGCTTCATCTAGCATTGCATCTACTTCTGCTAGTTTAGCATCTACTTCTAGGTAATCTGTCTCTACTGCGTAACCCTCTTTTTGCATCTCTTTAATAACATTTTTAAGTTTAGAGATATTTCTTTTAATATCGCTTAAGTTAGCTATATAGTTATTAACTAAAGATACATCATAAAAACTCTTTTTTAACTCATATCTTTTAAGACTTAAAACTTTCTGCGTATCTATTTTGCTTAGTTGGTATAGTTTTGTAGTAATCTTTTCATAATTATTTAGCATTCCGCCAGTATATAGTGGTACTTGGTAGCTAAATTTTGTAATAAAATGATTTACTGCACTTGGGTAGTTAAGTGCTTTTGGCTTAATTGCTAAAATAGATGGACCAGCCATTCCTAAGCCTTGCGAAAATTTACCAAAATCACCTTGTGCAGCTTGTGCACCTTGCCCAATTGCTCCCATAAAATCTGCAAACCCAAAATCTGCAAAAGATGCCTCTCTACTTTGAACTTTAAATCCAAAAGCATTACCAGCATCGTTAGAGCGAAGTGCAGTAACAGTAATATCTAATTTACCAAAGTTTTTAGCCTTTACTTTTGCTATATCATAAAACTTCATAGTTTCATTATATTTAGCAACTTGAACCTCTAAATTAGAGCTTTCTAGCATATCTAAAGCACTATTTAGAGTTAGTCTATTTACTCCAGCATTTAAAGTCATTGTGGCTACAACCATTATAAATGTTAATAGTCTCAACTTTTCCCCTTTGTTTAGAATTTTAAAATATTAACATAAAATAAATATTTTTTAACTAAATAAAGCTAATTAGTCAATAAAATTTATTTAAACTGATACAAATTAACAAGATAAAATTAATTAGGAATTATTACTAAAAAAAGTTAATATAATATAAAAAGCTTTAAAGATAATGGTATTTTAAGTATATTTT
>CAYMUV010000178.1:0-1821 GCA_964393855.1 uncultured Nitratifractor sp. | reverse complement strand
CCTTTGGTGGCTGATTTGGTCGCTAGAGAGATGCTCTCTTTAGATGAAGTAGATGAAGTTTTAGAACTTATTGGATTGCATGATTTTCAGAGGGAATGGGAAAGTCTGAAAAGATGAGATAAAATAGACACTTTTTGTCTCTTTAATGTTTTATAATTCTCCTATCAAACTTATGAAAGGAGACTTTATGATTCCTATTCCACTCTGTGTGTATGTGATTAGTATTGTTGCTACTGCAATAACAACTAAGGAAGTTTTGTCTAAGGATAAGGCTTAGCCCTCTTGCCTCTTTTGAGGTTGTCTCTATTTTTTTGACTAAGGAATTTAATATGTCTAAAAGTTTAACCATACTTTCAAAAACAAACCTTCCATCACTTAATGTTTCGACTGCTTCACTAAACTTCATAGGTCAAACTGTTGGTAGATATTTTGAGTATAAAAACAATACTAAACTAATTGAGCATGAGACCCAAAAAGTGAAAGAGCAGAGTAAAATTGTTGTTAAAAATATAGAGGCTGAACTTGTAAGAGTATTGGATGAAAATGATAAAAGCTTTAAACAAGAGATGGTTCGATTAAAGATAATTGATAAAGAGTTGAAAGGTGGGAAAAAAAGTAAGGGAAAACTTTTAAAGCAGATTGCCAGTTATAGCAAGATGTTGTCTGACCCAAATGTACCTCTTCCTATTAAAGAGACCATTCCCACGTTAATATCACAATCAAACGATTTATTTCAAGCTGAACAGAGTCAAGCTCTTGAAAAACTAAACTTAATGAGTAATTTTAAATCTAATACTAAACTTATAGGGGGAGAATAGATGTTACCATTTATCGTAGGAGCAGTAGTTGTTGGTGTTGGAGCATATTTGTTAGGTGATGCTAGTTCTAGTAATAAACGTGCTAGAAGAAATTATGATGATACTTGTGATAAGGCTGAAGAGTGGATAGAGCATGAGGCATATCATGCACGGAGAAAAGATAGCTTAGACAAGTTATTCAAGATGAAAAAGGCAAAACGAAAGGTAGCAGATACTATCTATGCGACTTTAAAACAAGCAAATAGAGAGTTTACGCAAGTTAATCATGCACTTAAAGAGTCCAAAAAATTATTGTCAGAGCTTTTTATGAAAAAAAAGATGACTAATAATCGGGCTGAAAAAAGAGTTTTTCAAGAAGAGATTAATCTTATTTTAGCTTCAAGAAAAGAGCTATTTGCACTCAAAGAGCATATGAAAGGGAATATTTTAAAGTTAAACGAACGTTTAAAAATAGCCAATAGTCAAACGCATCAAGTGCAAGATGAAATAAATCAAATACTTGAATAAGCTAGACAGCTTTTGTACTTAAAAACTCTATAAGAGATAGAGGGTAAGATATTTAAAACTTCGGTTTTTGAGCATGTTATTTTTAGACAATTTTAGGGGGAAGAGATGAGTAGAGCAGTTATTACAATTTTGGGAATGATAGGTAAACCAAGAGAGGGTCAAGAGAGAGCAGAGTATTTTTTAAATGGGATAAATAAAATTATTAGTAGATAGTGTTATTATTGACGTGAGTCATGGCTTTAGACATTTACCAATTTTAATTACTGTTGAATATACACAAGAGCTAGAGATTTTACCTTTTGTTCAAAAGTGGATGCCAGATTTAGTCATTTTAGAGCCAAAAGAGCTTAAAGAAGTTTATTTATATAAATTAAATAAAACTATTAATAATATGATAAATTAGACACTAGATGCATTTGAGGTGTATGATTACTTTTATACAAAAGATGAACCCATAGAGACTTTTTTAATAAAAAACTAATGAAAAAAGGTTATA
>CAYMUV010000177.1:0-1834 GCA_964393855.1 uncultured Nitratifractor sp. | reverse complement strand
TATTCCTAAAGCCCAAGATTGTAAAAATTAGCACCAACCACTAAAGGCAACACTTAGTTACAAACCCAAATATAGCACTCAGCACTTAATACATAGCACTTTAATAATCTATGCTTTTTTAACGAACTCTTGTTTTAATTTAATTGCACCTACACCTGGTACTTTACAATCGATGTTGTGACCATCGTTAGCTTCTACAAGGCGAATAGATTTAATTTTAGTTCCAACTTTAATACCATTAGAGCTACCTTTTACTTTTAAATCTTTAATTACTGTAACATCGTCTCCATCGCTTAAGATAGTTCCATAAGCATCTTTTACAACTAATTTATTCTCTTCTTCTTCCATTTTAGGATTCCACTCATATGCACACTCTGGGCATATAATTAAATCGCCATCTTCGTAAGTATATTCACTGCCACACTTAGGGCAAGCTGGTAAATTTTCCATTTTTTTCCTTTTTTTGTGTAATTATACTAATTAAAAGTATTGCAACTTCTTAAATCGCCACTTTTAAAGCCTCTATAGAACCACTCAACTCTTTGTTTTGAGCTTCCGTGAGTAAAACTATCTGGCACTACATAGCCTTGAGACTGTTTTTGTAGGGTATCGTCTCCAATAGAGCTAGCTGCTCTTAGTGCTTCTTCGATATCACCTGGTTCTAATACTCCAAATTGCTTTTGTGCATGGTTTGCCCATACACCTGCATAGCAATCAGCCTGCAACTCTACTCTAACTTGTAGAGCATTTGCTCTTTTAGAGCTTCCGCCCCATCTGTGTTGTATTTGTTGAACTTTATCTAAAGTACCTTGCAAATCTTGTACATGGTGTCCTATTTCGTGTGCTAAAACATAAGCTTGTGCGAAATCACCTGGAGAGTTGTGTCTTCTTGCTAACTCATCAAAAAAGCCTAAATCAAGGTAAACTTTTTTATCGCTTGGGCAGTAAAATGGACCCATTTGTGCTGATGCAAAGCCACAACCACTTGTTGTATGACCTCTGTATAAAACAAGCTCAGGTTTAGTGTATCTAATTCCGTATTTAGGTAATAAATTGCTCCATACACTCTCGGTTGTTGCTAAAACTTTTTTAATAAATACAGCTTTTTTCTCATCGTCTGCAGTTACTTTAGAGCCCCCTCCTCTAGCGCTAGATAGTGGATTAAAACCCCCGAAGTAAAAAAATGCACCAATAGCAAGCAGTGCCCAACCAAATTTTGTTCTAAGAAGCATTCTGATAATTGGCCAAAGCATCATAATACGCCCAATACTCATACCTCCACCAATACTACCACCAAAGCCACCCCTAGATGAGCGACGGTCTTCTACATTTTTACTCTCTTCGATATCATCTAGTCTCATATATTACCTTTACTATTTTTGCTAATTATATCAAAAAAAGTTTATTGTGAAGCAAAATCTTGACTCCAGTAATCTCCTACTTTTGCCATTCCAAAATCTTTTACTTTAGGATCCATTAATGTAGCACAGTGAGATGGGCTTTTAAGCCATGCATCTACAACCTTTTGTGCCGTGTTTAAAGATGATCCTCTGGCTATATTTTCACTAACTTTTGTTAAATGTTTATAACCGTTATGTATAACTCTTTCATCAAATTCGCTCCCTCTATTTAAGCCTAAATCTTTAGCTGTCCAGTCACTACTTTTACCTGAGCCATCATGCTCTAGCATACTATTTTTATTCATATCTTGAGCATGCTCATAAGAAGATTTATATAGAGCATTGCTCCACTTTAGAGGGCTTGTCGACTTATAGACTGTTCCTCCGCAATTTTGCTCATCAGCTCTTGCACTGTTTACAGCTTCTATGTAAGC
>CAYMUV010000176.1:0-1843 GCA_964393855.1 uncultured Nitratifractor sp. | reverse complement strand
TCCCATTGGTTTGTGTAAAAATAGTACTCCAATTAGTGAGCTAAGCATTGTTATTAGAAAGAATAGAAAACTAAAAGCCACTCCTACATCGGCACTTATGCCTATATAATTTAAGCCATAAAGAAATGTTAGTTCCCTAACGCCAACGCCTCCGATTGTAATTGGTAAAACAGCAACAACAGAAGAGATTAAAAATAGTACTAAAAACTCTATTAATGGTGCACTTTTGGGTAGTGCATAGATAATTGCTATTGCACTAAATAGCTGAAAACTCTGCACTAAAAATGCAAGCATAGTTGTTTTATTAAAGTATTGCATAAAAATTTTATACCTATTAACCACTAAATAAAATATCGGATAGATTGCAATAGCTATAAAAATAGCAATATATTTAAGAGGAGATATTGCATATTGGCTAAATATAAAAAGAGTTGTTGCTAAAAATATTAGTGCAATCAAACCACTTACTCTATCGAAAAATAGTGCTTTTAAAATTGGTGCAACTTTTGTATTGTATCTTTTTTTCAATAGATAGGCTTTATAGCCATCTCCACCTATTCCACCTGGCAAAAATAGGTTATAAAACATTCCTACATAGTAGAGTATTAAGTTTTTCTTCTCTACTAAATTTATACCTATCTCTTTAAAGTATAAATTTAGCCTGATTGAGCTTAAAATTTTAGAGATATTAAAGAGTACAAATGCAAGTGCTAAATATAGAGTGTTACTGCCTTTAAGTAGCTCAATTAACCTATTGTAGTCTATCTGCTTTATTACAAAATAGACTAATGCTAAGGATATTAGTAGCTTAAGTGCTACTTTTATCTTTTTTGCCATCAAAAAGCTCTTTTACAACATATGCCTTTTTATCTTGAGACTCATAATAGGTTCTCATAAGAAGTTCTGCTATAAAGCCGGTTGTAATTAACTGTATTCCCCCAAGTACCAACAAAAGCCCTAAAGTTAAAAGTGGTCTATTGCCAATTGACTCTCCAAATAGTTTTAAAATAAGTAAGTAAAAATTAATTAAACCGCCTACAAAAAACATTCCAAAGCCTATTGTCCCAAATAGGTGCATCGGTTTATTTGCATACTTTTGGAAGAAAATCATTAACATCAAATCGCTAATAACTTTAAATGTTCGCCCTATTCCATACTTACTAACACCGTGAATTCTAGGATGATGCTTTACATCTACTTCGCGCATTTTGGCACCATACATTGTTGCAAGTACCGGAATAAAACGGTGCAACTCCCCATAAAGACCTAAATTTTTTGCAACATCTTTTTTAAATATCTTTAGCGTGCAACCATAATCGTTTAAATATACGCCTGTGCTTTTTCTAATAACCCAGTTTGCAATTTTGCTAGGAATTTTTCGTAAAAACATACCATCTTGGCGTTTTGCCCTGCGACCTGCTACAACATCCCAACCCTCTTTTTCTAATAGATCTATCATCATAGGAATATCGCTTGGGTCATTTTGTAAATCGCCATCTATTGTTGCTACAAGCTCACCTTGAGCTTCGTCGATTCCTGCTGCCATAGCAGTTGTTTGACCAAAGTTACGGTTAAAAACTACAAGCTTTACGCGCTCGTTTGCACCCTCTTTAATTAGCTCTACAGTTCTATCTTTACTACCATCATCTACAAAAATTATTTCGTAATCGATGCCATCTAGTGCTTTATATACTTGCTCGTAAAGAGGTTTTATATTATCCTCTTCATTCATTACTGGTATTACTAATGATAACTTCACTAATACGCCTTTAGGTTCTTTTATAGAGTATTTTACTAAATATAGTTAAAATCGAGGTAAAAACTCCCTAAAAAAGAGAGTTTA
>CAYMUV010000175.1:0-1849 GCA_964393855.1 uncultured Nitratifractor sp. | reverse complement strand
CTACAATAGGTAATCTATTATTGGGAATCGCTTCGATGATCTTTAAAAGAACACTGCTATCTTTTAAAAAATTTTGTCCAAATCGTTTATCTGCAATTTTTGCTGCATTACTGCCTAAATTCCTGTACATTTTACCCTAATTTTCTTAAATAGACGAATCCAAAAGGATTAATCTATATCTTATTTATCTCTACCCTACGATTTTTCGCATGGCAAGCTGGGGCATTAATTGTACAAGTTGGGTTACTCTCTCCATAACTTACAGTATCTATTTTATCTGCACTTATTCCTGCATTTAAAAGTAAACTCTTAACAGCTTTTGCTCTTTTTAAACCAAGTGCATGATTATACTCATCTGTTCCAAACTCATCACAATTACCCTCTACTAATATTTTACTACTAGCTGTAATTGCTTTAATTTTTGGTAAATCACTCATAAATCTCTTAATTTGGTCATCATCTAAAGTATAAGAATCACTTGCAAAATATAGCATTTTCAAACCACTTTTACTTAAACCATCTTGACCCAAATATTTACCATTTGCACTAACTGCACCCTTTTTAAATATATCTTTACCACCTTTGCTATTAAGATTTCCATCCAAAGAGCCTGCATTAACAGCATTATCTGGAATAACATCTCCAGAGATATTGCCACCACCCATACTAGAGTGCCCACCAGGTAATGCAATTGGCATCTTTTTATGACACCCTGTAAATAGTAAAGTTGCACCTAAAAGTGCAGAAAATAGTAGTTTATTCATTAAAAAACCCCTTATTAGAATTAAATTGCAAATATTATATCATAAAATATCAAAAAATATCAATTTTTAGCTATACTTATAGAAAAAAATTAAAGGAAATTAATGCGATACCTAATTATATTTTTTTTACTCCCATTTTATCTTTATTCACACAATTATTCAACATGTGAAGAGTGTGTCAAGTTTATAAATAAAATGCATAGAGTACACGGATTTGATAAAAATTATATAAAATCTCTACTTCAAAACACTACACATATGCAAAATGTTTTAAATAAGTACAACGGCACCGTACACGGGGCAACCGATTATAGTTGGCACAGATATAAAAACAAAATTTTAATCCCAGAAAGTATAGATTTAGGCAAAAATTTTATGCAAAAATATAGTAACTCTTTTAGAAGAGCAAAGCAGAGATTTGGAGTAGAAAAAGAGATAATAACCTCATTTATTCGTGTTGAAAGCAAATTTGGACTCTTTGGAGGTGAATACTCAGTTTGGGATGTTTTAGTAACACTTAGCTTTAATCCAAATAGAAAAAAGAGATTCTTTAAATCAGAACTCGAAAAATTTTTAATCTTAACTCGCCGCGAACACTTAAACCCACTAGAGGTAAAAGGCTCATTTGCAGGAGCAATGGGGTGTGTACAACAAGTTCCATCAATATATTTAAGATATGGTGTAGATTTAGATGGCAACGGCAAAAAAGACCCAAACTCTATACCAGATTGCATAGGCTCTATTGCAAAATTTCTTAGCCACAACCACTGGGTAAACAACCTGCAGCCGGTAGTAAAGGTAAGTGCAACAAACTCTAATTTCTTAAATCTAAGAAGTGGATACCGAAGCAGTTACAGCCTAAACACATTAGCAAACTACGGCATATACGCCCCTAGTTGGTGGCAATATAGCAGAGCCTACTATATAAGGTTAAGAGATGGCAACACCTACGACTTATACCTAGGCAACCGAAACTACCGCCTAATAACAAAATACAACGCCAGCAAACAATACGCCACATCAATAGGTCTATACTACCAAGCGATGAAAAGATAGTAGCAAGTGTTATGTGCTAAGTGTTAAGT
>CAYMUV010000174.1:0-1864 GCA_964393855.1 uncultured Nitratifractor sp. | reverse complement strand
AAGTCAATAATTAAAGAAGAAATTTTTAAAAAACTACAAAAGGCATAATTTGAATAGAGATAAAATAAAATCTATACTAAACAATATTGGTAGGGTATTAGGTCTATTAGGTCTAGTATTTGTTTTATATAAGATATCTAAAGAGTACACACTATCTAGTTTTGTAAACAAAATAAGTGATTTTAAGTCAATTTTTATACCACTTATCGCTTTAAATTTACTATCATATCTAATTGGAATATATGCTTGGCGTAGAATGATGAAAGCTTATACTCTAAAAGGAATGAAATATATTTTGGCTTACTACTATTTTGCAAAAACAGAAATTGCTAAATATCTTCCTGGTAATGTATTCCATTTTGTAGGACGACAAGCACTAGCTTCTAAAATAGGCTTAAATCAGAAACAGATGGCTAAAATCTCTATGTTTCATATGCTTACTATAGCTATAGGTACAGTCGTATCTACTGCTATTTTTATAATGTTTACAGATACTATAGCAAATTATATAAAATATTTAATGATAGCTACCTCGATTGCTCTATTAGCCTTTATTACTTTAATATACCCTACAATTACAAAATATAACAAGCTCTATATTACTCTTTTAATATCAATATCTATTGCAATGCAAGGGTTTTTATTGGCTATTATTGTAGTGTGGCAATTAAATAATCCTACTACTTCACAATTTTTTATGCTTGCAGGTGTATTTATGATTAGCTGGCTTGTGGGTTTTGTAACTCCAGGGGCTTCTGGAGGTTTAGGTGTAAGAGAGGGAGCATTTATTGCAATTGCTAATTTTATTCATTTAGATATATCTAGCCAAATTATTTTATTCTCAATATTTTTTGTAAGATTTATAAATATTGTTACTGATGTAGTTATGTATATATCTACATTTGCTATTAAAAATGTAGAAAATAGAGATAAAGCTTAAAAGGTAATTACCCTAAAAGCTTCTTTTTAATTGCAACTGCTGGCAACCAAAGCTTTGCCATTACTTGCTTAAATTTACTATCATTAGATACCCAAATTGTTGTTCTTGGCTTATCTAATACCTGCTCATGTAAAGTATAACCATAAATAGCTATAGATGTTCTTGCTTTTCCACTAGGAAAGTGTGTTAAATCATAACCATGTAGTGTATAAGATCTACAATGCATAATTGCTAATCTATTCATTAAAGGCTCTACTTCTGTTTTTTCCCCTGTTCTTGCATCTTCTAACTTTAAAGAACCACCATATTCTGGCTTCCAATCTTTATTTAAATATAAAAGTAAATTTAAGTTTCTAAACCAATTTTGATGCTTTGGATGGTAGTTAAAATCTGCATGCATATCTAAATGAGCATTCTCTACACCCAAATGAACCCCACCACCATGAAAATCTTTATCTATAAAAATATCTTCGTTAGTTATATAAGATACTAATTTAGCAAATTTTTCAGATGTAATATCTTCGTAAAACTTTTGATGATAATCCGAAAACTTATTATATTCAGGGTACTGATACCTATTTTTAGAAAAAAATGGGTCTTTAATCTTTTTGCTTAAATCGGGTTTTGGCATATTTTCGTAAAGTTTCTCTGCCATCCCCTCTTTTAAAAAATTGTCTATCGCAATATGTGGAAAAGGCTTAGCAGATAAAAACTTCTCTCTAAGTTCATCTTTATCTCTCTCTAATCTTTCAAAATCAATCACACTCTCTCCTTAGTAAAATTAATTTATAAATTATAGAACTTTTTATCTTTAATAATTATTAAACTTTCATATTGTAATTTTATTAGTTGCTATCATTAATAAAAGTTTTAGATATTTCTAGCGAAATTATCCTATTTTCTATATTTTTTGTTCGCTTTATT
>CAYMUV010000173.1:0-1902 GCA_964393855.1 uncultured Nitratifractor sp. | reverse complement strand
AAGCCGATAAAGTAAAAACTCTACTTGCCCCAACAATTATGGGCGATAGATTTAAAATGGTGCATTTTAAGGGATAATTTTGATACATTCTTATTTGATTTAAAATTATTTTAAGTCAAATGTGCTATTATGTACTTATAAGTAATAGTACAAGGAGCTTAAATGAATACAGTAGGTATAAGAGATTTACAAAAGAATCCTGCTTCTTTTACTAAGTCGTTAGAGAATAATGAATTTGTAATGATAACAAAACGGGGCAAACCTTTAGGCGTTGCCACATCTTTTGATGATGATATATTAAGACACGGCTTATTAGAGAGTTTAGTATTAAATGCTTTTAAAAAGGGCGATATATCTTTATCTCAGCTTTCTAAATCACTTAAATTAACCAAAACAGAGACTATGAAGCTTTTATCTACATTAGATATACCTGTAACAGACTATAAGTTAGAAGAGGATTTAAAAGGAATAGAGAGCTTTTTAAAATGAGCTTAGTAATTAGTGACTCTACAACTATAATTACTCTTATAAATATAGATAGATTAGATGTATTAAGTAATATATTCTCTAGAGTTTACATTCCTAAAAAGGTGCATGAAGAGATAAGTAAAAGAGAGCGAATTGTTTTAAATAGAGATTTTTTTGTAACCAAAGAGATAAAAGATAAAAAGTTATATAAAATTTTGCACAAGAGTTTAGATGAAGGAGAGTGCGAAGCAATTGTACTTGCTAAAGAGATGGAGTTGTCTTTAATTATAGATGAAAAAAAAGGGCGTAAAATTGCTAATAGTTTAGGTATTAATATATTTGGATTTATAGGTTTATTGGTACTTAATTTTAAAAGAAAAAAGCTTTTAAAAGATGATGTAACCGATATATTTTTTAAAGCCAAAGAGCAAGGATTTAGAGTTAGTAGTAGCTTAGAGAAGGATTTTTTAGATTTAATACAATAGTATTTGCATTAAAATATATACGATTAATTTAGTAGAATATTTAAGATGGTGCATTTTAAGGGCTAGTTGGGCTTAGGAGAGTGCTTTAAGCTTTTTTGAGATAGAATATTTGAATATTTTATATACTAAACTTGCTTGCAGATAGGGTGCAAAATGGCTAATGTGTTAAACTTTTTAATAAATTTGCTAAAGTTTCCTGTGGCTATATTAATGGTTGCTTTAACATTTAAATCTTTTACTATATTATTTGAATTAGTAGTGCACATAGCCCATAATTACGAGGCTTACAAAGAGTTGATGTATGGTATTTTTGCCTATTTAGTTATGTGGCTTTTAATGTTCAATATCGAAGAGGGGCAGTGGTTTTTAACTTTTGAACATGAACTAACACATACAATATTTGCACTCTTGACATTTCATGCTATTACCGATTTTAGGGTAACTAAGAGTAGTGGTGGGCATATGGTTGCCGAAAGAGGAGGAGGAAATTGGCTAATAGCAATTGCTCCTTACTTTTTTCCTACATTTAGTATTTTAATTCTTATTGTAATTTACCTTTCTAAAAGTAGCTATCATCCACTATTAATTGCACTTTTGGGATATAGTATTGCTTATCATTTACATAGTACAATTATAGAAACAAGTTTAAACCAACCAGATATTAAAAATGGCACAGGAGTGGCTTTTGCAATACTCTTTTTGCCTGCAGCTAACTTTTTAGCATATATTGCAGTATTATCATCAATACCTGGAGATAATATATATTTTCATCATATATTCTCTTACCTTTATGACTATACTACAAATATTTGGCACAATTTTATACTATTTATTTCGCAATTAAATCATTAAAATAATTTTAAAAATTTATATATTTATTTTTGTTACCACTTAGTTACTTTACTTTCTTATACTTGTAGTTGTAAAAATACTATAAGAGGATTGGTTA
>CAYMUV010000172.1:0-1910 GCA_964393855.1 uncultured Nitratifractor sp. | reverse complement strand
TATTTAACTTTAAAGTAATAGACAAACCATACAAATTAAAAACTCCAATAATAACAACACCAAAAAGAGAAGGTTTCAATGTGCTTGAATGGGGTGGAGCTTTGGAGACAAAATAAAATTATAGCAATTTTTTGCCACAATTTTATGTTATAATTTAAAAATATAAGGAGAAAAAATGAAAAAACCAATATTAACAACAATAATTGTAGTACTAGGAATAAGTACATCGCTAATGGCAGATTTGCCTATAGGCACATTTGAATTTGATATGAAATCAACATTAAAAACAAATGGGAAAGCAAATGAGCAGATGACATATTTACTGAAAAATATGAGTAAAGATATAAAAACAGTGACCGTTGCAAAAGGTAAAAAAGTAACTTTGGTCGGAAAAAACCGAAAAGGTAAAGTTAGACAACAGACTTTTGAATGTAAAATGGTATCAAAAAATAGTTGTAAAATATCTGCAGGAAGAGGGATGAAGCTGAGCTTTTCTGATGCAAAATATGTCAAACTACAAATGCCGATGCAAAATGGAAAATTACTATATTTGAATTATAAAAAGGAAAAATAATGAAACTAGAAAGCGTAAAAAAAGAGGATAATAGATTTAATTTTAAGCCAATTGTTGCAACTCTTGGGATGGCGTTTATGCTTAGTGCTTGTGCAAATAACGCACCAACACCACATAAGAGTAAAAAAGCTAATATTACAAAGCCTGTCGAAACAAACAGTAGTAAAATAGAAGAGCCCCCTGCATTAGGTGGACTTCCTCCACTTCCTACTAAAGAGAAAAAGTAGTTTTGCAATATATCATATCGCTAACTCACAATTGTCAGCTTCGGTGTAACTACTGTTATGCTGGGCAAAAGGTGCAAAAGAGTATTGACAAAGAAACAATTGTTAAAGCAATTGAATTTTTAGACAATATTCCTATGCAAAGATTAGATTTTGTGCCATTTGGTGGCGAACCTTTGCTAGAGTGGGAACTTTTGCAATTTACAACGGCACAAATACAAAAATATTGTGAAGCTAAAGGCATAAAACTTGTAAATAGTGTTACTACAAATGGCATATTGCTAACAGAAGACAGAGTCAAGTGGCTTAAAAATAATCACTATTATGTGGTTGTATCAATAGATGGCAATGAAAAAATGCACAATACTCATCGCCTCTTAAGCTCTAAAGAAGGCTCGTTTAATGCCACATTAAAGGGTTTAAAGGAGCTTCAAAAAGAGTATGAAGATGGTGAATATACAGTTAATGTGGTTGTTACATCTGAAAATTTCTACCACTTAAAAGAGAGTGTTAAGTTTTTATACGAAGAGTTAGGCATTAAGAAAATACATTTAGCAATAGACTACTTTTCTAACTGGCAAGATAAAGCCGAAGAGTTCAAAGCCATTTATATTGAATTGGTAGATTATATTACAAAACTATACCAAGATGGCAAGAGGATAGATATAAATCTAATAGACGAAAAGATAACTCTAAAAATTGAAAATAAATGCATATCATGTTCTTTTGGAGAGTTTAAAATGGCCATATCTCCAAATGGCACAATATACCCATGCGAAAAATTAATTGGCAATGATAATGGAGTTTTAAGTATGGGCAATGTTTTTAGTGGCTTCGATATGAGCAAACGAACCGAAATTTTATCTACAAGAGGAAACAAAACAAAAGAGTGCCAAGATTGTGCCATCAAAGATAGATGCTTTAACAATTGCGGATGCACAAACTATGGCTTAACAGGCTCCATAAACCAAACAAACGGAGTCTTATGTTTTTTTCAAAAACTATTTGTTGAAATGGCAGACAAAATGGCTTCTAAGTTGCAAAAAGAAAAGAATAAGCTATTTTTAGAGAAGTTTTATACTTAAAACAACAGACTTCTTGCTAAACTCAAT
>CAYMUV010000171.1:0-1917 GCA_964393855.1 uncultured Nitratifractor sp. | reverse complement strand
ATAAAGGTGGTAAAATAATCGCAACAGGCACACCACTAGAGTTAGCAAAAAATTACCAAAAAATGGGAAGTTATACTGGAGAGTATTTGGCTAAAGAGATTTTGTCTTAAAATTATTAAGATATATAATAGACTTATTGCAAAACTTATGAATTTGAGTATAATAGATAATTAAAGGAGATATAAATTTGAAAAAAACAATAACAGTCATAGACACTTTCGCTTTCTTTTTTAGGGCTTATTTTGCCTTGCCACCACTTAAGAGCAAAGATGGTTTTCCAACAGGGCTTTTAACGGGATTTATTAATTTTGTTAATCAATTGCAAAAGAGTCACTCGACAGATTATATTGTATTTGCGCTTGATTCTAAAGAGGGGACTTTTAGAAAAGAGTTTTATCCAGAGTATAAAGCCAATAGACCAGCCCCTCCAGAGGATTTAGTTAAGCAACTTGGTATTGCGATTGCTTGGATAGAAGAAATGGGCTTTAAAACTTTAAGCAAAGCTGGTTACGAAGCTGATGATGTTATGGCTACACTAATGAAATTTGCTAGAGAGCAGGGTATTATTGGTAAGATGGTGTCTTCCGATAAAGATTTATATCAGTTAATTTACGATGACCAAGTATATCTGTATGATTGGGTTAAAAGAAAAGATATAAAAGAGGCTGAGTGTATTGCTAAGTTTGGTGTGCCACCTAAATATTTTGTAGATTTTCAAGCACTTATTGGAGATAGTTCAGATAATGTTCCAGGTGTTCCTGGTGTTGGACCAAAGACTGCGTCTAAGATAATTTTAGAGTACCATACACTAGAAGATATTTACGAAAATATAGAAAAAGTGGGTACACCTAGAATTAGAAAACTCTTAATTGAAAATAAAGAGCAAGCCTTTATTTCACGAGAATTGGTAAAATTAAAAGATGATATTTATGAGAGTTTTGCTTTAGATGAATTTAAATTCGAAAATAAAAACTACTTAGAGCCACTATTAGATGAGTTTGAAAAATATAATATGTATAATGCAATTAAAATGGCAGGAAACAGTGCTGGCAGTAGTAAAAAAGAAGAGTCTAAAGAAGAAAAAATAGTTTTTGAAGCGATAACACTAGATAGTAAAGAGAAACTAGATAATGCCTTAAAAGAGATAAGCAAAGATGTTATAGTAGCTTTTGATACCGAGACAACATCTTTAGATACCAAAGAGGCTAAATTGGTTGGTTTTTCGTTTGCAAGCAATGAGAATAAGGCTTATTATGTACCAGTAGGACATAGCTATTTAGGAGTCGGTGAACAAGTTAGTTTAAGTGATGCAAAAGAGGCAATTTCTAAGATACTAGAAACAAAAGTAGTTGGGCAAAATTTAAAGTTTGACTACTCTTTGCTTATGCATTATTTGCAAATTAAACCAAAAGTTCCATTTTCTGATACAATGATTTTAGCTTGGTTATTAGAACCAGGTAGCAGGGTAGGATTAGATGCTTTAGCTAAAAAGTTTTTTAATTACGATATGCTTAGCTTTTCTAAAACCGTTAAAAAAGGAGAAAATTTCTCTAGTGTAGGTATAGAAGAAGCAACTAAATATGCAGCCGAAGATGCTTGGATGAGTTTAAAATTATATAATAAATTTAATTATATTTTTAAAGAGTTTGCTTTAGAAGAGTTAGAACAAGAGGCAAAAAGTGTTGAGTTTCCTTTTATATTAACACTAATAAAGATGGAGTCTTTAGGAGTAAAGGTAGATATACCTTACTTAAAAGAGTTAAAAGAAGAACTTTCATTAGAGCTTAATTCTTTAAGTAAAATAATATATGAATTTGCAGGTAGCGAGTTTAATATTCGTTCTACTCAGCAACTTGGAAATATTCTATTTCAAAAATTAGGCTTAAAGGGTGGTAAAAAGACTAAAACAGGCTATAG
>CAYMUV010000170.1:0-1951 GCA_964393855.1 uncultured Nitratifractor sp. | reverse complement strand
GCTGTAAAAGAGTTGTAAATATCGCTACCAACGCCTGTAGTATCTGCATAAGTTAATAGATAAATCATATCAAGTTCAATTTTAGAAGGGAAGAGTGCCGCCATTTTAGATATACTTTTTTGGTTGTAGATATCCTCTTTTTGAGCAATTTGGCTTAACTGGTTATGGTGTAGAATTAGTCTATATCCTAGTTCTATATCTGCACTATCTAACTCTAAGGCTTTAGCATAAATTTTAAATAGGTCTGCACCAATTTTATGGTGGTCGCTTGGTCTGCCTTTTCCGCAATCGTGTAAAAAAGTAGCTAGCTTTAAAACCAATTTTTTATTTTTGGGTAGCTTGTTGTAAATATTTAATAGTCTTTTATCTTTAATATTCTCTAGAGCCTCTACGCATTTAATTAAGTGGGTATCTACTGGGTATTTATGGTATCCATCAAACTGAGGCAGAGCCTCTACTTTTTTTATTGGCGTTATATATGTTCCTAATTTACCAGCCTCAGATAGGGCTATTAGTATAGAGCTTGTATATTTTGCTTCGAAAACTCTTTTAATTAAAGCGTAGTGCAGCTTGGTATCACTACTTTTTGCTGTATGTATTACTTGTAAATTTAGAGTTGGATGGGAATTAAAAGGATTATTAGCACTCTTAATTAAAAATTTTAATAATTCGCTAGAGTCTTTAAAGCTTTTGTTTGACTTTAAGTAATTTTTGTAAATCGGTACAAGGCTAGAAGCTTGTGCATCTATCCAAATTCTAGAATAGAGCCATATTACTCTTAAACTCTTATTTACTTTTTTTGCAAAGAGTAAGTGTTTGTTAGGTGTAGATTTATACTGCAATAATTTAGCTACATCTGGAATATTATCTAATCTTAGCTGGTCGCTCTTTTTTTTAACACTAAGATGTAAGGCAGAGCGAACACGAAATAGAAACTCTAATGCTACTCTAAACTCTCGATAATCATTTTCGTTTACGATTGAACTAGGTAAATCTTTTATTCTTGGCACATTATATAGTAGTTTTCCAATCCAGAATGCTAAATTTGCATCTCTAAAGCCACCTACACCCTCTTTTAAGTTTGGTTCCATCATAAGTGGGAATTTTTTACGCATTTCTCGTCGTTCTTGAATCTTTTCTAAAATAAACTCTTTTTGGTCTATTTTTCGCATTATCTCTATTTGGTTACCAATCTCTACATTTAAAAATTTAGAACCTTCTAAAAATCTAGACTCTAATAGGGCAGTTTTTATTGTTATATCGCTATTTGCAACATCTACAATTTCGCTTATTTCGTGTACTCTATGTCCTAATTTTAATTTTGCATCCCACATTATATAGAGCATTTTCTCTATAACTTCTTTTATATTGTAGCCGGGTATCTCTTTGTATATAAAAGCTATATCAATATCTGATTTTGGGCTAAGCTGTTCTCTGCCGTAGCTTCCTAGTGCTAATATTGTAAGTGGTAGTGCATTTTTAGTTGGCGTATACTCTAAAAACATCTCTCTTGTTGCAATACGGTAGATTAATTTTATAATAGAGTCGATTTTTTTAGTGTGTTTTAGTAAAAAATCTTTACCCCCACTTTGTGCAAATATATTTGGAAGGGTTTTGTAGTAGTTTTCGATATCTTTTTTTATAACTTTAGCTATCTCAAAATCTGGGGCATTGTTGTATATTAAATCTTCTATCTCTCTCTTTAACTCTTTCAAACCCAATCCTAGTTTTTTATTGCTATAATAGCACAAAAACTTTTAATTAGGAGTAGTTGTGCTAGATAAAATTATTGCAAAAATAGAGAATAAAGAGAGAATAGATGCTAGCGAAGCACTTAAATTATATGACTTAGAGCTTTTAGAATTGGGGCAGTTGGCTGATAGCATAAGAAAAGAGAAGTTTGGCAAAAAGAGTTATTTTAATATAAATAGACATATAAATCCAACAAATA
>CAYMUV010000169.1:0-1955 GCA_964393855.1 uncultured Nitratifractor sp. | reverse complement strand
TCCGATTCCAAAAAATATATTGCCTCCACGGAACCGGAGGCTTTAGCCCCGAAAAATTAGATTTTTAACCGTAGAATCAAGCTTGACAAATAACAAACAAGCACAAATCTAAAGGCTTTTTTGCTTTAAGCTTTTAGCTTTATGCTTAAAGGATTTACAATGTTAAAAGGTAGTATAGATATTTCGGCTTTTACACTTGCTAAGGGTAAAGAGTTAAAGGGTGATGATGCTTATGGTTATAAACTTTATGACGATAGAGTTGTAGCTGTTGTTTGCGATGGTGTTGGCTCTGCACTTAAAGGGGCAGATGCAGCTAAAAGAGTTGTAGATTTTTTAATTAGCTCTTTAAAGAATCGTCCTAAAAGTTGGACTATAGAAAAAAGTATTAAGCACTTTATAGAGAATATTAATCATATTTTATATATGGAGTCTATGCAAGAGTATGAAAGAGAAGAGTTTGTAACAACTTTAACTCTTGTTGTAATAGAGGGCAATAGATTATATGGGGCAAATGTAGGTGATAGTAGAATATATTTATTAAGAGACAAAAAGCTAGAACAGCTCTCTAATGACCATGCAATGGAAGAAAAGGGCTTTGAGAATGTTTTAACTTCTGCAATTGGTTTAGAAGAGAGTGTCGTTCCTTACTACTTTGAAAATAATTTACAAGCAGGCGATAGACTGCTATTATGTAGTGATGGATTATATAACGAATTAACAAATGATGAGTTAGAAAGAGGCATATCTACACATGCCTCTAATTTAGTTAGATTAGCAAGCAAAAAACATAATGATAATTTACCAGATGATACAACGGCTTTAACAATTAAAATTAACTCTTTAGACCCAAGAGTAGAGTATAAACAGAAAGATTTAAATGTAGCAACTACTTATAAAAAGGGTGATGTAATAGATGGCTATAGACTTATTAAGCCTTTAGCACAACATCACAGAATTTGGCTTTGTACAAAAAGAGGACAAAATTATGTTATAAAATTTGCACCATTTGGAGCGATAGAGAGCGATACAGAGTTAGACCTTTTTGTTAAAGAGGTATGGAATGCAAAGCGACTAAAAGCAGGTTTTTTTGTTAAAGCTGCAGTACCAAGCAATAGAACACATCGTTACTATATAATGCAATATATAGAAGGTATAGAGTTAAAAGAGGCTATTAAAAAAAGAGCAATAAGTGTAGATTTAGGCGTGGAGTTAGCAAAGTTTTTACTTAAGTGTTCTCAATTTTTAATTAGAAAAGATTTAGTTCATGGTGATATAAAACCAGAAAATATAATGGTAATAGATAGAAAAGGCAAAAAAGCCTTTAAGATGGTAGATTTTGGTTCTATTAGCGAAGCATATAGCACATTTAGTAGAGCGGGAACTCCAAGCTACTTAGCACCAGAGCGTTTTAATGGTATGCCAATTAGCGAAGAGACAGAGATTTTTGCCATAGGTGTAACACTCTACGAAGCTTTAACTAAAAAATTTCCATATGGAGAGATAGAGCCTTTTCAAAACCCTACATTTAAGCTTGCAAAGGTACCTAGTGAGTATAATCCAAAAATACCAAAATGGCTAGATGCAGTTATTATGAGAGCTATAGAGATTGATCCAAAAAATAGGTACTCTCACTATTCGCAGATGTTGTATGATTTAAATAATCCACAAAAAGTAGAACCATATTTTGCTTCTTCTGTTAATATTTTAGAGAAAAAACCGATGTTAGTTTGTAGGGTGGCATTGGTAATATCACTTCTTGCAAATATAGCAATTTATTACTTTAGTAGATAGTAAAGTGTAACTGTAATTCCCACTTGTACAGAAATATTTTTATTTAAGTGGGTAAAAGTAATTTTTTAATGCTCTATTATCTTCTATCTTCTATTTTAACTTATAAAAATCTTTACAATTTAACACACTAAAAGAGTTTATAAGGTTTTACCTAATTAAAATAT
>CAYMUV010000168.1:0-1964 GCA_964393855.1 uncultured Nitratifractor sp. | reverse complement strand
TTTATTGAATTATAGTATAGTTTAATTTATAAAAAAAATCAAGTTTTTTGAAGTAATCTATCTAATATTACTCTTGGCTATTCTCATTAGTATCATCAATCTCATCTAACTCTTTAGCCTTTGCCTCTTCTTTATATTTTTTATACATCTCCAATTTTGCATACTCATCAACTTTGCGCATTAGTTGTCTCTCTGTAATTCTAAGCTTATATTTTAGTGCATCTTGAACTGTCTTTTTCTTTTTCTTTAACTCTGCTGCTTTTTTATCTGCAACTGTAATTAATTCAAACTCTTTACCATCTTTGTACCATATTTTAAATGTATCTCCATCAAATTTTCCATACTCTATATTAGAGTAGTAGTGCTCTTGCGTTGGTTGTCCTAGCACTCCTTGTGTTTTCTCTTCACATCCATTAGCTAGTGGTTTTCTATCTGGCTTTAATAGCTTAAATTTGCTTGCCCCTAAGAATGATGCTACATACTCATTTGTAAATACAATAAACTCTAACTTTCTCTCTTCTATAACTGTCCTGTCTTTAGGGTCAACAAATGGTGGAAAGTTAGATTTTTTAACCTCCTTTGGTTGCTTTAGAATAATAATTTTTTTAGCATCTTTTGCCATAATTTCATCACCAATCATGTAGGTGGTAATCTCATCTCCTTCCCACTCTACAATTTTATTAATTGCTTCATCTAATGGTTTCTCAAACTCTTTAATTTTAGCTTCTGCAATTTTTGGATAATTTTTATAACTCTTATGTGCAAACTTTAAAAAGAAAATATATATAAGCAGTAAAAAAAATCCTAAAATTACACCAAAAATATTGTTTATATAAATTACTCCTAAACTCATAATTATAAAAAATATATTTACCCAAACAAAATTAGATATAGAGTGCCAAAAATACTCGTTTGTAAGCCTATTTTTATATCTTATCTCTACCATTTTACACTTTAGCTTATTGCTAAGTTCTTTCTTTTTCCATTTAGAGTGAGATAGCGTTCTCTCTCCATAAAGAAAATAACTAGATAGCAAACCAAATATAATAATAGCAACAAAGATATAGCTAGATAAAAATAGTATCATCTTATGGCTCAAGAGTAACTCCAATATATTATTTAATATAATTATAGCACAAAAGATAATCTAATTGCTGAAGTAAGTAGCAGTAGTATTAAAAAATTAAAAATTGATAGCTACAAGTTTTAGTAAAAGCTAGCTTGCCTTAAAACGCTGACTCCAAATATGCTCTGCATCATCGTAACTTAACGCCCCTTCTGCAAAACTTGCTTCTAATTCTGGTAAACGCTCTAGAAGAAATGGGCTATAATCTAAAAGTTCAAATTCTGAAACTTCTAATTTAGAATCTACAAATTTATATGGCTGTGATATCATAATATAATCTTGCGACTCATACTCTTTTGCCATAGTTATTATTACCGATTCTCTAATACCATCTTCATTCTCTAATTCCGCAGGATAAATAATAGTTGCCGAAGCGGCATTTTCACTATTTTCTTCAAATAGTCCAATAACTTTAGGTATAGTATGCTCTAAAGATATCCCTTTTGGTGTAATCTCAAACTCTTTACCCTCTTTTGTGTAGCCTATATATTTAGGTTTCAAAATTTTTGTTTTATCTAATACATCAAGTGCATAAGTTAGCATAAAACCAGATACTGATACAATTTTTTTCATAAATATAATGCCCCTAAATAATTTAATTTCCATATTTTACCAAATTAAATGTTAAAATAATGTTTATACTTATAATATTATCGGATAATTTGGTAGTAAAATATTTTTAATGAGATATTAATAGCGTTCAAAATGGCTAAAATAAGACCAAAGTAAAGATTAGATATAATCTCAAAAAAATCTTTTAAGGTTACAAAATGAGTGAGAAAAATCGTTATAATCCAAACGAAATAGAGAAAAACTACTATAAATTCTGGGAAGAGCA
>CAYMUV010000167.1:0-2033 GCA_964393855.1 uncultured Nitratifractor sp. | reverse complement strand
GACTCGAACCTCGAGCTAGGCCTTAGGAGGGCCCTGCTTTATCCAGTTAAGCGATAGGGACTTTAAAAAGCTTTAACTAAAACTGATCCTCTTGAGGTGTTAGTTGTATTAACTCGAAGTGTTTTTTTTGTAATTTTTGGTTCTCTTGTTGAATTTTGTTATACTCTATTGTCGATTTCTCTTCTCTATCTAGTGCGCTTTGTAGCACCCCTATAGAGCTTTCGCCAAAAAATAGCTGAAATAGCAAATAAGCAATAACAATATATAAAATAGAGCTAACAACAAAAGAGATATTAAGCTCTCTCTTCTCTTGCTCTATTACTTCGTCTAGGTTTAAATCGTCGTGATTATTCACCAAATAGCTCTTTACCAATATATTCAAACTGTCCAAGCTCTGCTTGAATCTCTAAAAGGCGGTTATATTTTGCAATTCTATCGCTTCTTGCAGTTGAACCTGTTTTAATTTGTGCTGTATTTAGAGCCACTGCAAAGTCTGCTATAAATGCATCTTCGCTCTCTCCACTTCTGTGGCTCATTACACAAGTGTAGCCATTTCTTTGTGCTAGTCTAACTGTCATCATAGTTTCGCTAACTGTTCCAATTTGGTTTGGTTTAATTAAAATAGAGTTTGCAATACCTTTGTTTATACCCTCTGCTAAGATATCTGCATTTGTTACAAATAGATCATCTCCAACAAGTTGTACTTTGTCGCTAAGTCTTTGTGTAAGCTCTGCCCAACCTTCCCAGTCATCTTCGCTTAAGCCATCTTCGATTGAAACAATAGGGTATTTTGCAATTAAGTTTTCGTAGTAGCTAATTAACTCGCTACTTGTTAGCTCTTTGTTTTCGCTTTTTAGTACATATTTGCCTGCATCATTTACAAGTTCGCTACTTGCAACATCAAGTGCAATAACAATTTGCTCACCAGCTTTATAACCAGCTTTTTCGATTGCACTCATAATAACTTCGATAGGCTCTTCGTTGTTTTTAAGGTTTGGTGCAAAACCACCCTCGTCACCAACTGCTGTACTTTCGCCCATTTCATCAATAATTTTCTTTAAGTTATGATAAACTTCGCTAACTGCTCTAAGCCCTTCAGAGAAGCTATCAAACCCAACAGGCATTACCATATACTCTTGAAAATCAACAGAGTTATTAGCATGCTCTCCACCATTAATAATATTAAACATAGGTGTTGGCATAACAACAGCATTTGCACCACCTAAATAGCGATAAAGTGGCATTTTAAGCGAACTAGCCGCTGCTCTTGCTACTGCCATAGATACACCAAGCACAGCATTAGCACCAAGGTTAGAGTAGTTATTAGTGCCATCAAGCTCTTTCATTGCTACATCTACTTCGGCTTGGTTAAATGGGCTCATACCAATAACTGCTTCTGCAATTGCTTCGTTTACATTTTGCACAGCTTTTAAAACACCTTTACCCATATATCTGTCGCCACCATCTCTAAGCTCTAAAGCCTCTCTTTTACCTGTACTTGCACCACTTGGTACAATTGCACTCTCTTTAGTGCCATCGCTTAATACAACAGTTGCTCTTACTGTTGGATTTCCACGACTATCTAAAACTTCGTCTGCATAAATATCTTCTATAAATACCATTTGAATCTCCATATTTGAATGCAATATTTTACCATTTTTTTAATAAATAATCGCTCTTTATATAATAACAAGCACAAATAGAGTAAAATTGTCTAAAAATTAGGAAGATATTTTGGTAAATGTTATCTGTATGAAGTGGGGCAATAAGTTCCCACCACAATATGTAAACCGCCTCTATGCTATGGTTGAGCGTAATTTAACGCTGCCATTTAGATTTGTATGCTTTACAGAAGACCCCGAAGGAGTACGAAGTGAAGTCGAAATACAGCCACTACCAGAACTTGATTTGCCAGAGAACATTCCCGAAAGAGGGTGGCGAAAATTAACTGTTTTTGCAAAAGATTTTGGTGGCTTAAGCGGTAAAACACTCTTTTTAGATTTAGATGTAGTAATTGTAGATAACATAGATAA
>CAYMUV010000166.1:0-2049 GCA_964393855.1 uncultured Nitratifractor sp. | reverse complement strand
TTAGATTTTGTTCTACTTGCCAAAGTTATATTGCCAAAAGTTTCAATATTAAAAGCACACTTAAATGCAACCACATTACCAACGCCACCTGCACCAATAATTAAAGTGTTTTTACTCATCTCTTTTCCTTATAATTTTTAAGTAGTCCATATTTAATATCTTTACCGGTTAAAATATAGTTTAACTCATTAATATTGTTTGTTAGTAGTTCAAAATCATCTTTTGCACTTTGTGTAGAAGCAATTAAAAAGCTATCACTAACTTTTATAGAGTAGTTTTCATCTGGAATATAAGTTATCTGCTCTTTTCTATTTTTTACAAGTAAAAAGAAAATTTTAGCAGGTTTTGTATTGTCGTTAAGAGATTTAGAGATATCTTTTAATGTAACTTCGTTACCTTCTTTTAAATAATCGTAAAGGGCTCTTGTTTGGTGTCTTGATACTCTTATTTCAAAATAGATTGGATTGTATGTAACCCTTTTTCTTATTAAATCTATAACTTTTTTTCCCCAATCTTCTGTTTGATTATTTAAATATTCTAAAAATCTAGCAGATAGTGGTAAGGCTACAACTTTATGAACATAATCTGAGATAATGTCTTCTAGCATATATACTCTATCTATCTTAGCAGATTGGAAAATTGTTAAATCATCTAAAGTATTTTCTCTACCAATTGTGTAGATATCAGGGTTTAGTTTTTTTGCAGTAAGTAGTATAGTTAGGTTAATTAAGTCATCTTTTGTAGCAGATACAACTGCAGTAGCCTCTTCTATACCAGCTCTTTGAAGAAGCTTTTTATCTTCTGCATCGCCAAAAATTGCACTATTCTTTTTATCTTTGAATGTAGAAGATTTAAGGTCTATAAATTCACAAGGTAAATTTGCTTTTTTTAGTGAATACTCTAATGCTTTACCCATTCTACCATAGCCACAAACTATATATTTTCCTTTTGGTAGTCTATCTTTTTCTTGAAAATATAGTTCGTGTTCAAAAAGCATCATCTCTAGTAACCAAAGTGATGGTGAGTTGATTGCCAAATAGAACCTATTAGCAATTACTTGGAATGGGTCTATAATGTTTTGAATACCTAAGTTTTGTAAGTGTTCTGTTTGGGCTTCGGTTGTTGATTTTACAATTAAGTTTATTCTTTCGTTTAATAGCTTTGCTAAGAGGGCAATTTTTGTGTTTTTAAAGTCGTTATTAAATAGTGTTACCATCGCTTTACAGTTTCTCTTTTTAATACCTGCTAGCTTTAGAACTTCTGGTTTTTCTACATCTGCAGCAATAGAGTAAACTTCTGGTATAAAATTTTCTAGCTCTAGTTCATCTATTTTATTTTGGTCTTTATCTATTACAACAATTCTTTTATCTGTAAGGCTTAGTTTTTGTATTAACTCTTTAGTTATATGATTATAGCCTAAGATTATAATAAATGGCTCTTTAAGACCTTCTACTTTTTTTTGAAACTTTGCATAAGCTATCTCTGCTAAAAGTTTTTTATCTTGAATTAAAGATACAATTGTACCAATTGCATAAAACCAACCAATTACGGTTATATAGATAGAAAATAGCACCCAAAATCGCTGGGCATAGGTAAATTCGTATGGGACTTCCCCAAAACCGATAGTAGATGCCATAAAGGTAACAAAATATGTAGCATCAAAAAAGCTCATATGATACACATTGCCGTTAGCATCTACACCAGGAATAATAACCATACCTGTAATAGATATAGCAAAAGTAACAATAATTACAATTAAAGGTGTTCGCATACGGCGAACGATTATCCATAAAATATTACTATTGTGGTTCATTATCGTCTTGACTTAATAGTATCGCCTACAAATAAAATTACAGATATAATATTTGCCATTAATGCACCACCAGATAGGGATACAATTTCGTTAATTGCAGCAACATCTGCTTTAAAAATATATAACGATGCTCCCCAAATTATAGCCGCTACAATTAGTTGAATATCTGCAACTAAACTTGTTGCTAGCAGTACAGAACCTAATTGAGTTTTGTCGCCAAGTTTTAAAACTGTTGC
>CAYMUV010000165.1:0-2074 GCA_964393855.1 uncultured Nitratifractor sp. | reverse complement strand
TTTACCTATCCATTATCTGCTTAGTTAGCTCTTTGTATTTTTTTTCTACTTGCATATTTTCAAATGGTACAATTTCTGGCATTTGGATTTGACTTATTTTTTTAAACATTAATTGACTCTCTGTTATTAAATCGTAAATGCCTTTGCTTAGGGCTACTGTATTGTATGTATTCTCTGCTAAATTTAAATTCTTTTTAGAGATACTCATAGCCTCTAACACTCTATTTTTTGACTCTGTTAAGTTTTTTCTATACATTTGGGCTACATTATATGTCATCTGTTGTGCTTTAAGATTTGATTGATATATTGCTCTTCTATTGCTGTCGTTTTCTGAATCTATTGAACTTTCTGTTTTTGCAATTAAAGATGTCGCTTTTTTTGTAAGTGCATCTAACTTTGGTAGATAAACTTTGTTTACTTTATCTACATATTTTTGTTGTATATTTACAATTAAAGCTACCGATACTAAGTGCATTCCATAATATCTTTTAGCTTGGGTTAAATCCTCTTTACTATCTTTCATTAATGCTAAAATCTGCTTAGTAATTTGTTGCAAAAGATTTACTACAACAGACATTTGTATAATATCATCCCCATCAACTCTTGATAAAAGCACATCTATCTGCTTAGCATTTAACTTTACACCAATCTTTTTAAATTTCTGTTTTAGGGTCTGTTTTACTATTCTAATTTCATTTTTTAAAATCTTTATTTCATCTTTTGCATTTTTAATCTTTTTATCGTAGCCATCTTTTGTTGTATGTATTAGGCTACTTGCAGGAGCACCAACTTTTGCCTCTTTATACTCTGCAATATTTTCGTAATTTTTCTCTATTTTTCTATTTGCCTCTTCTATTTTATTTTTATACTTTAGTATATCGTCATCTATTAAAACTTCTACAATATCGTTTAAAACACCATCTATGTCATCTTGTACATCTTGCTTATCTTCGCCAAAAATATAGGTTTTTTCTGGTGCTTTATCTTTTTTAGAGTAGAGTTTAGAGCCTTCAACAAGTTTATCTTTTATTCTATTCCAGATATTATCGAATCGCTCTTGCTTTAAATCTTTTGAAGTTTTGGGCTTTGATATGCTATTTTTAACCTCATCTGTTGTTTTAGATATTTTATCTATTGTATTGTCTAAAAAATTGGCATTTGCAAAGTTTACAACCAAAGCCGAGAGTAAAAGTTTTTTTTTCATTTAATATACCCCTAAATGATTCTATTTTAATTATTATATCTATAATTTCTTAACCATTAAAGAGGTATATTTTTAGCTTTAAATGCTTAAAAAGAGTATTTTAAACCAGCACTTACACTATTAGAGTTATATTTCATATAGTGATAACCATATTTTTTAGCTACATACTTATTATATCTATATTCTACTCTACTAGCCCAATTTTTATCTATTTTAATCTCATATCCAGCTCCTGCTGTCCAACCATATAAACTCTTTTTAACGCTATATGTTGTTCCCTTTACTTTTAACTCGGTTGCTGTAATACCACCTAATAGATATAATTGATTACTACCCAATTTTTTACCTAAATGTGCTACTACAGAGGCTTCCCAATTTTGTGTAACTTTTACATTAAATAGTTTTTTATAATCTAAAAGTGTATAATTATTTGCAAACATTGCTTCTGGTAATTTAGTTTTCTTCTCTACTTTTCCAAGATTAGCACTAGCTTCTAATGCTGCCATTAATCCATTATTTAAACAAAAATCATAACCAACAAATAGCCCTGCCATTGCACCACTTGGTTTTACAGTTGTTGTATGACCATTCCATAATTTCTCTTTACCAGCTACATATAGCAATTGCCCACCTGTATATGCCCCACCACACTTTGTAACTGTAATAGGAATAGGAGGAGATTGTGGTATCTCTACATTTTTACCTGCAAAACTTACAGTTGTTAACATTGCCATAACAATAACTGATACTCTAATAACTTTCATAATTTACTCCTTCTGTTTTAATAATTGTATTATAACATTTAATTGTGGCAAAATAAGTTATATTGTGTTTTTTATTAATTTTTAAAGTAATACTTTAGAAGCAATC
>CAYMUV010000164.1:0-2075 GCA_964393855.1 uncultured Nitratifractor sp. | reverse complement strand
AATTAAGCCGTAGCTATTTTATAGCCATAGCCCTTAATGCTAACTATTAAATCTTTAACTGTAGCTTTTCTAATTCGGTAAATTATTGAGCGTATAGAGTCATCTGATGCGTTTAATTTATCAAAAATTGTATCTGAGTCTAAAATTGAATCTTTATTTTTACATAAAAGGTCTAAAAATTGTATCTCTTTTTTACCTAAATCTACTTTATCACTACCATGCAATAGTGTTTGTGTTTCTATGTTATAGCTATAACCATTTATTAGTTGAACCACAGTGATATTATTATCTATTGACTCTTCAATAGGTGTATCTTTTAATTTAGCTTTTAAAAGTTGCAAAGTGGCTTTAATTTCATTTGTTCTATATGGCTTTAATAAATAGGCAAAAGCGTGTGCTTCGACTGCGTATTCTATCATCTCTTCTTCGGAGTATGCTGTTAAAAATAAGATTTCTATATTTCTATACATATCTTTTATTCTTATTGCCAATTGAGAGCCATCTTCACTGCCTTCTAACATAACATCCATACAAACTACATCTATTTTATGTTTATGTATAAAGCTTATTGCATCTGATGCATTCGTAACTATACCTTCTACGCTATAACCTTCGCAATCTTCAATAATGCTTTTTAAATAGGTTGCTGGTATTGGCTCATCTTCGACAATTAATACATTAATACTCAACCGACTCCTCCAAATTGTTTAGTGCAATATTATAACAAAACCTATCTCTATTCTCTATTTTTATCTCTGCATTAAATGCTGATGCACTAAGAGTTATTAAATTATAACCAAATCCATCTTTTAGTTCCGTTAAATCAACATTTTTACTATTATCACAATAAATTAAATGATAAATATTATCTATCTTTTTAAAAACTATCTCTATAGATATAATTTCGTTAATATTGTGCTTTAATGAATTTGTTAACATTTCGTTTAAAATAATTCCTAATTGTAGCATACTATTCATACTAAGTCTAATTTGTTGAATATCTGTCATAATTTTTATATTATTATTACTGCTACTTTTAATAATATTATCAATTAAAGAGTTTAAATAAAGCTTTGTATCGGTACTATCAAGAAGATTGTTTTTGTATAAAATATTATGCAAAAGTGCGATAGATTCTACTCTATGTTTATTTTGTTCCAAAAGATATTTTGCAGTTTCATCTTTTAATAAATTTTTTTGAAGCCCCAAAATAGAAGCTATTAAATTTAAATTATTTTTTACCCTGTGATGCACCTCTTTTAAAAGAAGCTTTTGTGTTTTGTTTGCCTCTTCTAAGCGATGAATAAATTCATCTATTGCTAAATAATAAAATGCACCAAATGACAAAATAAACAGATGAGCAATAAAATAACTAAATAAAAAGCTTTGATTATGTAAAAATATATTGTTAGAAGTAGCTGTATAGTAGTAAGTAAAAATTGCTATTAAGATTAAATAATAGAGTATCAAATTTATAATTAATGATCTCTTTTTCATTGTATAAAATGCAAGTATTGGTATAAATAGGGCAAATATAATATTAAAATCGATAGAGTGAGCAGTAATATATAAAATCTCTATAAATGTAGATATCCAAAATAGAGTAATTGCGGCTAAATTTACATTACCCTTTTTACATATGGTTTTATACGCAATAAATGACAATATTCCATATAGTGCATCTATTAGAGAATCTGTTTTTTCATCAAGTATAAAATCTATAACTACAGCAACTATTGTAAGCCATATAATAGTATTGTATGCACCAAATAGAAATAACCTTTTATAGTGCAATTTTTTAATTCTACTTTTTAAATAATTAAACATAATTGCCTCCTTTTTAATTATACACTTATTTCTTCTAAATATCAAAACATATTCTCAAGCAAAAAATAACTTTTAACAATGCAAGTTTGTTAATATTAACTAGGCTAATCTTAAATAAATTTAGACTTCGAAAAATTTTAGATTAATAATCTATATACAACCCTTTACTCTTAATTAATTGCTTAGTTCTATGAATTGCATTTAATCTATCTTGTTTGCTTACTCGCATTTTTAATTTATCTCTTCTA
>CAYMUV010000163.1:0-2080 GCA_964393855.1 uncultured Nitratifractor sp. | reverse complement strand
CCTCTATGAGCCTGAATTTCAAGCATATCTTCTAAAACATTTAAACTCTCATCTTTAGATATAAACCCTACAATACCACACATTACAGCACATCACTCCACATCAAATTAGTATATGGTAGCCAATAAAAAGCATTATTACCAAGACTAAGCCACACAAGCAACTCTATAAAGTAAAACCCAATAACCATAACAGACATTGTAAGTTTTGGTGCAAACCTACCTGCAAGAAGTGTAGGTATCCGAGTCAAAACAACAATTTGCAGTGGCAAAAAGTATAAAGCCATTCTATCAACAGCAGTCGATGCAATAGGCACAAGAGGAATTAAAGCCAAAGAGGTTATGGCAATCATCCTCCAAAAGTTATAATCTTTATACTTCTCTTTAAAAAATTTACCATAATTCAAAAGTAAAAAAGCAGGAATTGCATTTAATATAACTCTAATCAATGCACCATGTGAAACCATATGAGCTGTTACATAATTTGTAACAAGTCCACTAGACTCTTTCTCAACAAAAGCATACCAAAGCCCAATACCAGCAATTAAAATTGCAATAGTTTTCAAAAATCTACCACTCTCTTTATAAAAAATTCCATAAGTTATCATTATAATTGCTGTCTTATGAAAAGTAACAGCTAAAAAAGCAAAAAATATAAATGTAAGAAATCTATCCTCTTCAAGTTTAGCAATTCCCCACATTATCAAGCCAATAGCAATCCCCTGCCTCATATATCCCATATAAACAACAATCAATAAATATGGAATAGCAATAGAAAGCCCAAGCCAAGGATTTTCTTGCTTCTGCAAAAACTTCACAAGCCCTGTTACGGAAATAGCAGCACTTATAAGAGTTAAAACCCAAAATGGCAATCCATTGTGAGCAACAAAATAAGTTATAATTTTATAGCCAATATCTCCAGAAGATATTGCCAAATCAAAAGTTTGTTGTTTTACAATAAGAAATCTCTTAAAATAGTTCGGATAATCCCCACCACAAGTTCGTAATCCAACAAATAATATTAAAACCAAAGAAGCAATAAACCAAGCAACTTTCGAGTGATTTAATCTTTTATGAGCATTACTAATAGCAATCCAAGCAGGAATAAAATAAAGAGTAAAATATGGTAACATTATCAGCCTTTATGTGTTTCAAATACTTTTAATAGCATCAATATATTTTTTACAATTTTTATTATAACTAAATTCTTCCTCTACCTTTAAAAAATTCAATTTTGACATATTATCTCGTAAATCTCTATTCAAATACAATTTTTCAAAAGCATTAAACCACTCATCTACACTCTCAACCAAAAACCCATTTAACCCATCTTCTATAATAGAACAATTTATCCCAACAGGAGATGCAATTAAAGGCTTCTTGCAAGACATATACTGCACAAGCTTAAAACCACATTTACCCTTACTCCAAGCATCATTATGCAAAGGCATTATCCCAACATCAAATTCTAATATATTCTTTACTTCGCTATCTTCACGCCAATCAATAATATTTATATGATACTTACTTAACTCATCTTCTGACAATAGACTCTTATCAAACCCAATTAAGTTAAATTCTATATCTTTATACTTTAGAACAATTTTTTCGATTGCAGGTAAAATCTCTAAAATATAAACACTTGTTGTCCTCGAACCAATCCAACCTATAACAAATTTATTACTACTCTTTTTGAAATTTTCCATTTCAAGCTTATACCTATCAAGCAAAACAACAGTCGTTAATTGCAATAAATTTTTATTATATTTAATAGCATAACTTTTAAGATAATCATTACATACAATAACTTTTGTCGCATATTGCATAACTTTAAAAATCTTATTTTTTAGAAACAACTTAATGGCTAAATTATTTGATAAATCATACTTATGAAAAATAGCATCATCATAATCAACAAAATATTTAATCCCTCTTTTTTTAAGCAAATACTCCAAAATAGCAGGAAAATATGGAAACAACTCATACTCTATTAAAACAATTCCATAATCTTTAAAAACCAATAGTTTAATAAGCTGAAAAAGCCTAATTATATATGCTTTTAATACAATCAAAGCCTTTTG
>CAYMUV010000162.1:0-2101 GCA_964393855.1 uncultured Nitratifractor sp. | reverse complement strand
TTTAAAATCTATATAAGTTTTGGAATAAATTTATATTTAACTCTATCGCAATACTCTAAATAGTTGTTATCTTGTTTTAGATGTCTCTCTTCGGTTAGAGCTCTTGTTGCATATACCAAATTCCATAAAGCCATGGCAATGGTTGCCCAAATATTAGTTAAAACAAATGTATTATCTATCCACCAAGCACTATTTTTTGCAACATATGCAGGGTGTCTAACATATTTGTATGGTCCTATATCTACAATGCCACGATTTGTTAAATTGCTAAATTTAAATCCTAAAGCAACTGTTGCCCATACATATATTGAGTATAGTACTATTAGTAGGGTTAAAATTATACTAAGAGCATATTCGTTAGTAATAAGTTGATGTGTATCTAAGCCATTATACGAGATTAATCGCCCACTAACAGAGTTTAGAGGTGGATAACACATAAGTGCTATCATCCAGCCACTAAGTGTAGCATCGACACTTTTTGTTCGGTTATAAAGCCATCTGCTTGCAAAACTATATCCAATAATTGCAATAGAAACATCGACAATAAAGAGAAGATGAAATATAACTAAATAGAAACTTCTATATCTATTATACCAGTGATTAAATCCATCATAATCCCAAATAAGCAGCTGGATTTGCTCTTTAAAACCATTAAATTCATCGATTACAAACTTACTCATAAGTGATAAAAAAATCAAATTAACAAGATACAATCGAGCAACTTTTTTAACTCTTCGATTTTTATAAAAGTGATATTTATAGTTTTTATCAAATAGATGTTTGTAGAAAGATTTAACCCCAACAATAGTAATTATTGCATAATCTCCTATTTCATAACTTTTATCGCCTTTAAATTTTAGTGTAAAGAATATATATGGTATGGATAAAGTTGAAAATATAACAAGAAGATAGTTAAAAAACTCTTTTGATTCATAAAAGAAAATTCTATGCTTTTGTACAAGAGCATAGGCTATTAAAAATGGAATAAAAAGTGCAATAAATCTTATAATAGAAGATTTTAAAATATATAAATTAGAGTTACTTAAAGCAGAAATTTTAACTGTTATTTTATGCTTTTTTATATACTTAATTTGTAAAAATAACTCAGAAATTAACATAACTATAAAAGATATACCAACTATCACATATACAAAAGCATTTGTAATTGTTATAATTTGATGACTCTCTAAAAAGATTAAAATAAAACTTAAAATCACTAAAGATATTGCACCAAAATATCCTGCATGAGATTGATACTTTTTCATTTCTTTACCACCATAAATTCATTATAACTACTAAATAATAACAGATATTTTTTTAGATAATAAAAATTATGACTAATTGTTATATTATAAAAAATATTTAGATTTTTAATAAAAATTTCTAAATTATGTTATGATTCTATAATTTGTTTATAAAAAGGGTAGGTAATGCGTAGAGTTATATTTGTAGCAGTTAGTTTTGTAACTTCGGTTTTTGCAATGACTAGCGAGCAATTGGTAGTTGTACTAGACCACTCGGTTAGACAGAGTGTAAGAAGCCAAAAAATGGTTAAAGAGGCTCTTTTAATTAAGATGGATATAGATGCTAAAAAGAATGCTAAAAGGCTAAGCAAAACAGTTGGCTGGCTAGAGAGTGATTTAAATGCCTTTTTAGGAAGAGGCGAACAAGCACATTTAGAAGGTGATACTAAAACTAAATTGCCAGCAGTTACAGACCCTGAAATTTTATCGAAAATTAAAGATTTTCAAGCACTTTGGCTAGAAACTAAAAAGAGAGTGGAACCAATATATAAAAGTGGCAAAGCTAGTAATGAGGAAATAGATTTTTTAGCAAATAATAACCATAATTTACTTTTAAAAAGTCGTGCTGTTGTTCTTGCAATTACTAAGTTGGCAAAAAAGCCAGATAGTAGATTAAAATATGTGAATGATGTTAAATATTCTGGTAAAATGAAGATGCTGTCGCAAATGATATCTAAAGATATTTTGATGTTACTTAATAAAATAGATGAAGACGAAGCTAAAACAGAATTAAACCAAGCAATTGCAGAGGTAGATAAAATATACAATGCCCTATTTAATGGAGATAAATCTATTGG
>CAYMUV010000161.1:0-2108 GCA_964393855.1 uncultured Nitratifractor sp. | reverse complement strand
GGGATATGATTTTATTAAGCATCCTAATAAGAGTTTGTTGAATTGTTGTAGTGTTAGTGAAGATAAAAATATTACTAAGTCAAAAAATATAGAAAAGTTTAAAATTAAAAAGTAGTTTTAACTTAGTAGTAAAAGTACTACTAAGTTTTATTGTGGTTTATGTGTTAAAGCTTGTGATTTAGTTTGCCAAATTGTATCGCAAGATGGTAAAACATCATCTGGTGCGTCGCAAGCTAAAATTTCGTATCCGCTTTTTTCGTCTCCACAAATATCGCAAGTATAATTATTTCCGTCTATTGAAATTGTTACTGTATTGTCATTGTAGCTAATTACATCTCCTGATATAGTATCGATAGAGTTTGCGAAGTTACTAGAGCTATATCTTGTTTTTTTGGTACTCTTTGTTACTAAATCTGTGTACTGCGTATAAATCTTTTGATTCATCTATTTCATACCAAGTATGAGAGTTTAAAACCTCTTTTAAAGGTTTTGTTTCAAATTGATTAGTATCGCCACATCCATTTAGTAAAATTACAGTTGCTGGAAAGATAAAACTTAAATATTTTAATTTCATTTTATGTCCTTTTAAAAATACTATCATAAAAGGATGTATTAATAATACACTAATTATTTAAAAATTAGATAAAAAATAGTTATATATTATGGATATATTTAATACATTTTCTTAACAATTAAACAAAAATTTATTTCTATTAAAAAATATAAATTTGTGTCACTATACAATGTGTGCAATATTGAAGTTTTTTGTACTTTTAAGATACAATTATATGCTTAAATATACCAATATTAGGCACTCATAGAGTTTTTTTATTTAAAAAGATATCTATTTTTACATAATATATGCCATAGTTTTACTTTTTAAGATATACTATAAAAAAATAAAAAAGAGTATTATTATGTTTAATGGTTTTTCTAAAGATGGTGTCAAGCTTTTAAAAGATATATCCAAAAATAACACAAAAGATTTTTTCTTAACGCAAGAAGAGCGTTATAAAAAAGAGATACTAGAGCCAAATAGGGCTTATGTAAAAGAGATGGGTGAGTATTTACAAATTCTTACGCCAAATTTACACGCAGAGCCTAAAGTAAATCGCTCGCTATTTAAAATTTATCGAGACTCTAGGTTTCACTTAAGTAATCCTATAAAAGAGAGAATTGGCATTATTATCTGGCAAGGTAGTGGGCATAGAATGCAAAGTAGTAGCTTCTATATGCACTATAGTGCATATAGCTATTTTGTATCGGCTGGTATAAGATGGTTTAAGCCACCACTCTTAAAAGCATATCGCGAATATTTGCAAAAAGAGGAGCATAGAGAGGCTCTACATAATATTTTAGAAGATTTAAAACAAAAAGGCTTTAACCTGCCAGAAAAAAGATATAAGCGATATCCAAGAAATTGCAATAGCAAAGATAGCTTCTCCTATTTATATCTTTATGATGCAATCTTTGCTTTTAAAGAGTTTGAATTAGATGAGGTATTTTTTTCTAAAGAGGTTTTAGATAGTAATTTTTCTATCTATCAAGAGCTTTTTGCCCTTGAACAGTGGGTTTATGAGCTAACTTTAAGTCTGTAAATTTTACTTTTCTCTTTAGTGTAAAACTCTATCTCTTCTTGTAACTTAGCAATCTCTTTATCTTTTTGTGCAAGTTTTTTGTTTTGATGAGCAATTGTTAATTTATATTTCTCCTCTAGCTCATTAAATCTATCTTGCTCCTCTTGTAGTTTTGCTTTTAAACTAGATATCTCTAACTCTTGTACTTCAAATCGGTTCATTAATATTTTAAGATTAAAACCTATATTTTGTAAAATTTTCTTTTTATTTTTTACTAAAGGTTTAGAAACGGCTAAAATATCTTCTGCAATTTTTTCAAACATCTTCACTCCTTTATTCTCCTGTATCTATTAAGAATTTTAACAGAAATTTTTCCACTGTTATGATAAAATGAACATATTGACATATTTTTTTAAATACTTTTGGTTTTAGTAAGTGCATATTTTGTTAGCAAAGGTCCTATAAATTCGTGTATAAGTGTTGTTGCTAAAATAATATTTAAAACTATTGGTGCTACTGTTTCAAAGCCAA
>CAYMUV010000160.1:0-2146 GCA_964393855.1 uncultured Nitratifractor sp. | reverse complement strand
AATTACTTTATCGTTTTAGTTTTAGATATAAAGTTACCATAACTTTTAAAGCAACTAATTTGGTCTAAATTGTTTGTGTTAGCTATTCTTTTATTACCCCAATAAATTGTGCTGTTAGCATCGAGTATAACTTTTTTTGTAACAATATTAGCACCAGCACAATCTTGTGTATGAACTTTAGTCTTGTTTTTACTATATAAAGAGTAGCTTTCTAAATTTATATTTGAGCCTTTTTTATTAATGTCAAAACCATTTAATTTCCAGCTATAAAGAGAAGAAGAGGCACAATTTGTAGATAGTGGATAGTATTTAATAGTTAGTAAGTTTTTATTTTTAGCCAAGCAAATTGTACCCTTATTAGATAGTGTTACTAAATTATTCTTACTCTTTGGTTGAAGAGTTTTTTTATTATGTTTTATTGAGACACAAGAGGCAAATAAAAGTGCAGCAGATAAAAAGATAAAAGCTCTCATCTTGCTACTTTTTATCATCTTTTTTAGGTAGAGCCCTTTTAATTAAAGACTCTAGCTTATCTTCTGTTGGCATACCCTCTACAATATCTATAACTGCTCCCTTTTGATCGAATGCAATTAAAAATGGTATGCTACCTTGCCATCTTGCTCTTTGTGCAATATATCTAATTAAATCTTTACCCTCTTTTGAACTAACAATATCATAAGTAATTTTTTTACCAGATTTTTTAAACTCTTCTAGCTCTTTTACTGGTTTAGAGAGGTATGCTTTAGCTTGTGGAGATTTAGCCTTGTTATCTAAAAACCACTGTACTTTGCTCATATTAATCTCTTTACTTGGGTTATTTTTAAATTTAATCAATTCGTCATCTGTAACATTTGGAGTTGTCTCTACTGATACAATTTTTAAGATATTTTTATACTTTTCTATCATAGCTTCGTGATGAGGAATACTTAATAGACAAGGTCCACACCAAGTACCCCAAAACTCTAAAAAGACAATTTTACCCTCGTAAGGTGATGTGGCTATACCTTCGTCTGTTCCTCTAAAAGTTAACTCTTTTCCACTTACTGTTTTAACCCTAAATGTTTCATTTTCACTAGATGCATAGATGGTAACTACTAAAAGTAGTAGTGCTAAAATAATTTTTTTCATAAAATCCCTTTTTTTTCTTATTTTATCTTTAATTTATTGAATTTTAGCAAAAAAAAGTGATTAAATTGTGCAATATATTAGAATAGTATTTTAAATAAGTGAGTTTGAAAAAAAGTTATTTTTGAAAAAGTTTAAGTATCGCATTTGCGATACTTATTTATTAAAAGTGATAGTTAAAGCCAGCACTTAAAGCACTTGTATCAACTTTACTCGAAGTACCAAGAGCTTTTTTAAGTTTTTTGCTTCTACTGTAGCTTATATAATCTGTATATAGCTCAACATTTTGGCTAACTTGGTAAGAAGCACCTAAACCTAAGTGTAGGTTTGTATCGCTAAATTTAACACCAGAGTTGTTGTGTTGAGAAGCTTTAAGATAACCTACACCTAAAAGACCATAAAGATTTAAATTTTTATAAATTTCATATTTAGGTTTTGCATAAACTCCAACTACAGTATGGTTGATTAAATCACCATCTGTAATAGATGTACCAACTCTAGCTTCTATATCTAAGTTTGGATTAACATTATAACCTGCAGTTAACATTAAATTACCTGTTCTATCTTGACCTTTTTTTTCATCAAAAATATTTACAGATTTGCCACTAGCAATTCCAGATAATCCAGCACCTACATAGCTGTTTTGTAAACTTAGTGATGAAGTACACCCTGTTAATATAGCCACAGAAATTGCAGCCCCTGCTGTTAATAGTTTCATTTTATCCCCTTTTTTTCTTTAATAATATCGAATAAAATAGTTGCTAAATAAAAAAATGTCAATTTGTAATAAATATTTTATAGTTTTATCTAGTATAAAATTTAATTTTTAATTTTAAGCAATGTTTACGATTTGTAACTACTTGTAGTTTTATTTATAATCAAAAATAGGTAATAGAAGTTATAAGCTCTATTTTAAGTTACTAAAATACTCAAAGTATATCTATATTGATACAAAAAATTGAATTAAAATTTAATCTAAATTTAGTAATGTTATTATGCTATAAACTATTTTAAGGAGATT
>CAYMUV010000159.1:0-2148 GCA_964393855.1 uncultured Nitratifractor sp. | reverse complement strand
ACTAAGAGATAAAATATTTATTAAATCTTATGAAAAAGATAGTATTGTCTTTTTTGAAGGTGATAGTAGTGAGTACTTGTATATATTACTAGAAGGTACAGTAAAAATGTATAAAACTACACCAAAAGGCTCTAAAATATATATTAACCATCTATATGCACCATCTTTAATTGGTGAGTTTGCTTGTTTTGAACAAGAACCATACCCAGCAACTTGTGAATTTACAACAGATGGGACTGTTGGATTACTACCTTTTGCAGAAGTTTATGAATTACTAAATAATAGAGATTTTTCTTTAGAGATTATAAAATCTTTAACAAGTAAAGTTATGATATTAAGTACTCTTGTTCATAAAGAGACTGTTTTATCATCAGAAGCTAAAGTTGCAGATTTAATACTTAAAAAGAAGAGCATATTTAAAAGACTAAAAAATAGTGAAATTGCATCTATTTTGAATTTAACACCAGAGACATTTTCTAGGATATTAACAAAGTTTAAAAGAGAGAAGCTTATAGAGATAAACAACCACACACTAAAAACTTTAGATAGAGATAGATTATTAGCTTTAGTTGATACTAATAAAATAAAAGAGTGTACAAACTGTATATTAGAGTTTAAGAGAGTACATGGAATCGAATAAGTGTAATAATGTAACATTTTGAATCTATTAATGTATGTTCAAAAAATGGATTCATTAAAAATATTTATAAAAAATGTTAAAAAAATGTATATTAAAATATTTCTATTAATTATTCATTATTTAAAAAATGTTAAAATTTTATTATATATTCGGAAGAATGAAAATATAAAATAAAAGAGAGGAAATATGTTTAAAAGAATTTATCTATTTTTACTAACATCTACATTGGTAGCTGTTAATCCTGTATTTGCTACGCCAAGTAGTGCAACTAATATTAAAAAAGTTATAAAAAAAGATGGAAAAGTAATAGTTATAGTTAGAGAGAACGGAGAAGATAAAGAGATAGTTTTAGATAATAGTGAAATTAATAAAATATTAAATAAAGATAACAAAAAAGAGATAACAAAAAAAGAGCCAACAGACAAAAAAGTAGTAAAAAGCGAAGATAAAGTTGAAAAAACTACTAAAGCAGTAACTCAAAAGTCTAAAAAAGATACAAAAATATCTAAATCAAAAAGCAGTAAAAATAAATCACTTGCTAAAAGTAAAAATAAAAGTAAAGAGGTAGCTAAGAGTAAAGTTAAAAGCCATAAAACTACTAAAAAAATTACTAAAACTAACAAAAAAAGTAAGATAAAAATTGCTAAAGTAAAAAAGAGTTTACCTAGCAATATTAAAACAAAAAATTATAGCGTAAAAAATGGAGATACAGTATTTTCTATTGCAAGAAAGTTTAAAGTGTCAATATCAAAACTACAGGCGCTAAATAGTTTTGGTAATAGTTATTTAATACACCCTGGTGATAGTGTTAAAATACCTTCTGAAAATTTTATAGAAATTGCTAAAAAAGCAGTTAAAAGTAATAAAAAGAGTGTTTATAGAGTTAAAAAAGGTGATACATTAAGTTTAATAGCTAAAAATTTTAATATGAGTACAGCAAAGCTTCAAGCTATTAATAACTTTAGAAGAAATCCAAGATTAAAGCCTGGTATGGAGATTAATATTATTGCAAAAGCTAGTGTAATTAAGCAGAGATTTCAAAGAACAAGATATCAGGTACAAAGTGGAGATACACTTTGGAGCATTGCAAAAAGATTTAATTTAACTTCTGCCGAGCTTAGATTATTAAATCCAAAAATTAGAAGAAGAGGCTTAAGAAAGGGTAGTATTCTTAAAGTTTCTAAAAGAGAAGCCCTTCGTTTAGTTAAATTAAGAGAAGATAGAAAAAGAAGACTTAGTGGTTTATTAAGTAAATATAGAAGAAGAGGTGGCTCTGGAAATGTAGTAGCTTATGCAAAAAGATTTTTAGGTGTAAGGTATAGATGGGGTGCTACTGGTAGAGGTGGTTTTGATTGTTCTGGGTTTACACAATATGTTATGAGGCATGCTAAAGGCAGAAACATACCAAGAGTATCAAGAAGACAGGCATATTATGGCAAGTATGTAAGTAGAAGAAACTTAAGACCAGGGGATTTAATATTTTTTGATACATCTCATAGAAGAAGAGG
>CAYMUV010000158.1:0-2171 GCA_964393855.1 uncultured Nitratifractor sp. | reverse complement strand
CTAATATAGTGGCAAGTATATCCATTTGGATAGTGCTGAAGATAGTCTTGATGCTCCTCTTCTGCCTCCCAAAAAGCGCCAGCTTTAGTTACTTTTGTAACTATTTTTCCTGGTAAAATTTTTGCTTTATCTATCTCTTTAATCAGCTCTTGCGCAATCTCTTTTTGCTCTTGTGTAGTATAAAATATCTCGGAGCGATAAGATGTACCAATGTCATTACCTTGTCTATTTAATGTTGTAGAATCATGTATTTTAAAAAAGAAAATCAATAAATCTCTATAACTAATTTTTTCTGGATTAAATAGTATCTCAACTGCTTCTGCATGGCTACCATGGTTACGATAAGTAGCATTTTCTACATCTCCACCACTATAGCCAACCCTTGTAGATACAACGCCTTCTAATTTTCTAATAAGCTCTTGCATACCCCAAAAGCACCCACCAGCTAAAATAGCTCTTTCTAGTTGCATATTTCACCTTTTTTAAAAGAGTATAACATAAGTTTTAAATTCTATTTCGTCTTTTAACAAATACTACAATAGATATAATGGCTAAAATTAATACGACCAATGGTTGCCCAAAGATAGCCGATATTGCACCATTTTGACTCATCATATTAGAGCTATATAGCAAACTCCACACCACAAGTGTTCCACCCAAAGAGTATAGATAAAATTTAGATTTACTAAAGTAACGCTGATGAATTGGTGTAAGCATAACAATTATAAGTACTAAAAATGGAGCAAATAGTGGCATAATAACTCTTTCGTAGAGAGCTGCTCTAATTTTAGAGCTATCTATATTTTGTTTATCTAGCAAACTCATCGCTTTAAAACCATCTTGTATGCTCATTCTTTTACCCTCGTAAAGTAATCTTACAACTTTTGGGTAGTAGCCCTCTAAAATTTTACTACTATCAATATGACTTAAAGTATATCCATTTGGGCGATTATCTATATACTCTAAACTCTTTTTTGTAATATCTTTAGCTAGCCAAGAGCCATCATTAAATGTTGCCTCTTTAAACTCCATTAAATATCTAAGACGCCCACTATTTATATAGTATAAAGTTACATCTTTTAACTTTTTATTAACAACATCCATACTCTTTGCAGATACAAAACTATTATTATATTTAAAAAAGATATTATCTACACTCTTAAAATCAGCAGCATCGTTTAAGACTGCCTCTGCTTTATCGCCAGCGTAAGCAAATTTTGTAAAGTTTAATCCCACTACAGTTAAATATAGAAGAAAAACACCTAAAAGTATAGGTTTTGCAACAGAGCTTTTTTTATAACCAAAAGAGCTAAGTGCAACTAAATGGTTCTTAAAAAGTAGTGACGACATTGTCATTACAGCCCCAAAAACAAGTGCTATAGGGTAGATTATTGTAATAACATTACTAGCTGTGTAGTAGATATATAAAAATGCACGATTTATTCCAGCAATACTTTTAATATGCTGCACATAATCGATAAGTGTAATTATAAATACTAAAGCAAAAAGAGTAACAAAAAAGTTTTTAAGATACTGCTTAAAGACATATAAAAAAGCTCTGCTCATATCTACCTACTCTTTTAAATATTGGCTATCTCTTTTAGAGTATAGACTCTTTAACTCACTTAAAGGCATATCTTGCCATTTAGTTGCAATTTTTGCTGCATAAGAGACAAAATTATCTAAAAGCTTCTCTTCATCTTGGTTAAAATTACCAAGCACATAGCTAGCTACCATCTCTTTTCTAGCTGGTTTATCTACGCCAAGTCGTAAACGATTATACTCTTTTCCTATAGATAAGTCAATGCTTTTTAAGCCATTATGCCCACCATGACCGCCACCTTTTTTTATCTTTATAGCACCAAAAGGGATATCTATTTCATCATGAATAACTAAGATATCATCTAAATTTATCTTGTAAAAATTTGCAACAGCTTGCAGACTCTTACCAGATAAATTCATAAATGTAGTTGGCTTTAAAAGTAGTAAATCTTTAGATTTATATAGTTCGCCTTCAAAAGTTTTTTTTGAAATGTTGTTTGGCTTAAGCTCTTCTATAAGTTTATCAATTACCATAAATCCAATATTATGGCGATTTTTGGAGTATGTCGGGCCGGGATTGCCCAAACCGACTATAAGCTTCATTTATCTAGCTTTAATTACACCACAAA
>CAYMUV010000157.1:0-2176 GCA_964393855.1 uncultured Nitratifractor sp. | reverse complement strand
AAAGCTCCAAATTGTTATTGTTAAAAAAGCAAAAATATGCCCTAATAGTCTATTTGGTTTCATTAATTATATCCTTATATATTAATATATTTTTGTTATATTTAGCTTTATAAAAATCGTTTTTAACATTTATAAACTTTAGTGTATGTAAAAGTTGATATAAAAATTCTAAGCTTATTATATATTTTATTCTATTTTTTGTAGGAGAAGAGAAGAATTTAAGCCGACAAACATTTGTAAGCTCTATATAAACTCTAAAGAATTTCATTTAATCGCTTTTCGAATTCATTAAATGGTGCTAAAGCAAGAGTAAACTCGCGAATAGGCTCTTCCCAAGTAGTTTTAGGAAAGTATGGGTCATCTTTAAACCGAGCAATAATATGCCAATGCATATGAGGCAACATATTTCCAAAAGATGCAATATTTACCTTGTCGGGATTATAGACTTCTATTAAACATAACTCTATCTTTTCTATAAGCTCAAACATTTCGCCTTTTAACTCTTTTGGAATGTCGCTAAGCTCTTTATATGGCTCTTTTGTAAATAGTTTAAGCCAAGGAAGTTTGCTTTCGTGTTGTAAAATTTTAAAGTTATCATTTTCCCAAATTTGCATTAGTTGCCTTTTATCTAATTTTAATTAATTTGCTTTTTCCTAGTTTGTATATTATTGAAGGATTAGAGCTTTTAAGTGGCTCTATAATAATATCTGCTTTTGATTTTGCGTAAGCTAGATTAAAATCTTCGCCACTTTTATTAGCTGATGTTGTGTAAGCCCAGCCTAACTTTTTTATTAGTTTTAAGTGCTCTTTATTTTTTATAACACGAAAAGAGTAATCTTTAGAGAGTATAAAAGTAGTTTTTTTTGCTCTTCGAACTAAGTTTTTATATTTTTTTGGAACTCTTTTTTTTATAGATTTTAAATCGGGTAGGGCGGTTATGTATTTTTTGCCACTTTGTCGCTCTTTGGCTCTATCTAAAGCTTTTACACTTTGAGATATAAAGCCAATTGTTGTATCTGTAGATGTTAGTATAACCTTGTTATGCATCTTTTAAGTAGTCTTGTATTGCTGTAGGTTGTATATCTTCGCCATTTTTCTTTAAAGAAGATATAGCCATTGCCGCAGCTCTAGCAGCAGCTAAAGTTGTAAAGTAAGCTACATTATTTGCTAATACACTTTGTCTAATCTTTTTTGCATCACTTTTACTTGCTGTGTTGTCGCTTGTATTGATTGCAATTGCTATCTCTTCGTTTTTAATCATATCATCTATATTTGGACGACCTTCGCTAAGTTTTAATACAAGTTCACACTCTATGCCATCTTTTTTTAGTACTTCGTGTGTTCCACGAGTTGCAACAATGCTAAAGCCTTGTTCTATAAACAGTTTTGCAATTTCGCTTGCATATGGTTTGTCGTTTTGGGTTAAAGATAAGAAAAGTTTACCAGATAGAGGAATAATATTTTTAGATGCAAACTGACTTTTTGCAAAACTTAAACCAAAGTCGCTACTTATACCCATTACTTCACCTGTAGATTTCATCTCTGGTCCTAAGATTAAATCTGAACCTGGTAGTTTATTAAATGGGAATACAGCCTCTTTTACAGCTACATGTTTCATCTGTTTTGGTTTCATAGGAGTAGAATCAAAATCTACAACATTAAATCTGTCGTAGTATTTAAGTGCCTCTTTTAAGTTACCCTCTACCATAACTTTTGTAGCAACTTTTGCAAGTGGTAAACCTGTTGCTTTAGATACAAATGGAACTGTTCTACTAGCTCTTGGGTTTACTTCGATTAAATATACATCGTTTTCGAAAATTGCATATTGAATATTCATTAAACCTATAACGCCAAGATTTATAGCAATATCCATTGTCTGTTTTTCTATTTTTGCTTTTAACTCTTCTGAGATAGAACGAGTTGGTAAGATACAAGCACTATCTCCAGAGTGTATTCCTGCCTCTTCTATGTGTTGCATTATTGAGCCTAAATATACATCTGTACCATCGCATATTGCATCTACATCTAGCTCTATTGCATTATTTAGGAATTTATCTATTAATACTGGTGATTCATTAGATACCTCTACAGCTTCATCCATATACTCTTTAAGTTCACTATCGCTAAATACTGTACGCATAGCACGACCACCAAGAACAAAACTTGGTCGAACCAA
>CAYMUV010000156.1:0-2183 GCA_964393855.1 uncultured Nitratifractor sp. | reverse complement strand
GCACCTAACTCTTTTTGTATCTCTTTTAGTTGCTCTTTTAAGAAATACTCTTTATTGGTTTTTTCTATATTAGAGTGAACTCGATTACTAATATCTTTTTGTATTTTTAGTGCCTCTATTTGCGATGCAACAATATCTACAATACTTAAAATTCTCTCTTCTATGTCATCTTTTATATATAATTCGTAAGCTTTATCTTTTTCTAAAGATATCATAGACGAAATTAAATCTGCAACTCTGTGTGGCTCAGCAGACTCTTCGATTGTTTTTATTAAATCAGTTGGTATGGAGCTACTCATTTGAGACAAAAGTTTAATTTTCTCTCTAAGTAAACCTAGCAGTGCATCTATTCTTAATGATTGATAGTTTCCATTTTTTACAATGTCTATATTTGCACTTAAAAAGCCATCATCATCTATTTGTTCGTCTATTATTTTAGCTTTTGCTAAACCTTGAAATAAGACTTTAATTCTTCCGTCGTTAAGGTCAACTTTTCGCATAATAGAACCAACAACACCAACATTATATATAGAATCAAAGTCTCTTTTCTCCTCTTTGTTTGGTTTTGTTGTTGTAACAAAAAGTAAAGAGTTGTTCTCCATAGCACTCTCTACAGCTTTTATGTCTGATTTGTTATCTATAAATATTGGGCTTATCATAAATGGATAGAAAAATAACTCATCATCTACCAAAATTGGTAATTTTGTTGGAAATTTTTCATAATCTTTTAATTGCATATATTGCATCCTTATCTATTTGTTTATTCAAAATATTAATTTACAAGAAATCTAGTTAATTTCTGCTTTTATGTCACAATAATAGCAAAAAAAGCAGTAAAATATTTAATATTTATTAATATATTACTGAATATTCTCTTCTATTGTACTCTCTTCTGTATATTCTGCGTTTACATCTTGAGAATTATCAATTAAGTCTTCATTTTGAGTATATGTATCTTCGTTAACTATATTATCTGAGGTGTCGATACTATTAGGCTCTTGATTTAATTGCTCTGCCCTACTATTATATAGCTCGTAGGCACTATCTTTTTTTCTTATTTTATAGTAATTTGCTATCTCTCTATTTTTTTTAGATACTAACTCTTTTACCTCTTGTAACATTCTATTGGCTTCTATTTTATTATTCTCTTCTACAATTAAATTAATATTCTCTTCTAATGCTTTAAGGGCTTTTTGCAGATAGGATAAATCTGTACTATTGTGAATGGCTGCTAAATATTGATTTTTAATTAAAAGCAATTTTAAAGAATCATCACTTTCGTCGCTAGATATCGCTTCTTGAATAAAAAAATTAGCCAATATGTGTTCTTTTTTTGCCATATGTGCAATTGCTAACTTTTTTGCTGCATTTTTAATAACTTTGTTATCTGCTTGCGCCTCTTTTAAAGATATAAACTCCTCGCCAGCTGCATCTAAATTATCTTGAGCTATTAGTTGCTCAATTCTACTATTTTTTATAGTTGTTTTATTGTTATCTGGCTTTAGGTTAGTATTGTTACTACAAGCGCTAAAAAAAAGTGTAAAAATGACTAATATTATTAAATAGATACTTTTCATAAAGAGAATATTACCATATTTTATTCAATATTGTGATAAATATATGTATTTTTATATTTTTTTGCTAAAATATACAATAAAATGGACATATATTAAGGCATAGGAATGAAAAAAGCACTATCTATAATATTAATTTTTAATATAGTACTACTCTTTGCAGATTTTAAACAAAGATATTATACCAATTTAACAGGGAATGTAAAAGTAATTGGTAATACTGTATTAGACGGTTTAGACAATGGGCTAAGCAATGCCGATTTAGTATTAAAATATGTCGATATAGATAGTGATAAAAATACTTTTAACTCTTCTAGTGCTACAATCGAATCGGTATTAAACAGCATAGATGTATCTAAATCTAAAATAAAGTGGGCTGGGCTATATTGGTTGGGTTACCTGCATAATGACGAAGGTAAATACTACGGCAAAGATGAAGGTTTAGATAATATTTTTCATTTCCTAAAAAAGAGTGCCTCTAAGAGTGATATAGCAATTAAAAATTTTTTAGATAATCAAAGTGTTTTATTAAAGGTAGATAGTGGCAATTATATTAAGATAAAACCAAATAAAGTTTATAAATATAGATTTAATTATGTAAATAGATAT
>CAYMUV010000155.1:0-2194 GCA_964393855.1 uncultured Nitratifractor sp. | reverse complement strand
TTTATGATAATCTACTTTATAGGTAATTATTGCATTTAAAGGGCTATTTTGGGTGAGAATATTAAAGATTATAAGAGTGCTGGGTTTATTTTAAAGCCTAATGCTCCTGAGATAAAAGATACTTTTTTAGCTATTAAGCAGCAGTTTTTAGATGCTGGTATAGATGTGCTTTTAGATGAGGCTTCGGCTAAGATGATTGGTTTAGAAGGGGTTGATTTTAATGATATGTGTGAGAGTAGTGATTTTTTAGTTTCGCTTGGGGGCGATGGAACGCTGCTTTCGTTAGTTAGGCGAAGTTATAAATTTAGTAAGCCAGTTTGTGGTATTAATGCCGGTAATTTGGGTTTTTTGGCTGATGTTAGAATAGAAGAGGTAGATAATTTTTTAAAACAGTTAAGAGCTAACGAGTGTAGAATAGATGATAGAATGATGATAACAGGAGTGCTCTCTAGTAATAATAAAGTTGCAGAGTTTTATGCTTTTAACGATGTTGTAGTTACTAGAGATTCTGTATCTAAAATGGCTACAATCGAGGCGTATGTAGAAGATGAAATGTTTAATAGCTATAGAGGTGATGGGCTTATAATATCTACGCCTACTGGTTCTACTGCATATAATTTAGCAGCTGATGGACCAGTAATTTACCCATTAACTAAGGCGTTTATTTTAAATCCTATTTGTCCACACTCTCTTACGCAAAGAGCGTTAGTTATGCCTGCTGATTTTACGATAAAGATTAAGACACCAAATAAAAAACTTTTGATTGTAGTAGATGGGCAAGATTCTTATTCGCTAGAGAAAGAAGATGAGCTAATTATTAGGGGCTCTAAAAGAAATGCCAAGTTGTTGCATAGAAAAGAGAGAAACTATTTTAGAGTATTAAAAGAGAAACTATCTTGGGGTGAAGAGTGATAAGTAGAGTCTATATTAAAGAGCTTTTAGGCTTTAAAGAGGTAGATTTAGAATTTTCTAAAGGTTTGGTTGTAATTACAGGACCTAGTGGGGCTGGAAAGTCGGTTTTTATTGGCTCTATTTTGGCTAGCTTTGGTTTGGCTAATCAAGAAGCTAAGCTTTGCGAAGTTACAGTAGATAAGCCAAAAGCATTAGATTCAGAAGAGTTTGACTTAGAAGATGAATTGACTTTAAAATCTATTAAAAAAGATAGAGTTAGGCTATTTATTGATGGGCAAAATATATCTAAAAAGAGGTTAAAAGAGCTCTTTAGCAAGTATGTTTCGTATATAAGTGTTCGAGATAAAAGTGGTTTTGAGAGCGAGAGTTTAATTGCGTTAGTTGATAGCTATATATTAGACAAAGATAGTAGCTTTGGTAAACTAATTGCTAGCTACAAAGAGGAGTTTTTAAAATATACAGATAAAAAGAGATTGTTAGAGAGTGCTAAAAATCGTTCTAAAGAGTCTTTAGACAGGGTAGAGTTTTTAAAATTCGAAGTAGAGAAGTTAAAAAATTTAAATATTAAAGTTGGAGAGTACGAAGAGCTTTTAGTTGTAAAAAAGCAGTTATCTAAATTAGATAAAATATCGGAGGTTGCACAAAAGGCACAAGAGATATTTAACTACGAAGATAGCATATATGAGCTATTTAGCATGCTAGAGAAAGATAGTAGTTACTTTAGCGATGCTATGAACCAGTTAAGAGGCGATTTAGAAGATATAGAGAGCCTTAGCGAAGAGTTAGCAGATATTGATATAGAAGAGGTTTTAAACAGATTAGAGCAAATTGCCGATATTGTAAAGCGTCACGGTTCGGAAGAGGATGCTTTGGAGTATTTGGCTTTAAAGCAAAAAGAGTTAGAAGAGTTTGAGCTTTTAGATGGTAATTTAGAAGAGTTAGAAGCAGAGGTTAAAACTTTAGAGAGTAGTTGTAGTAAATTGGCTAAAGATATATCTAAATTTAGAGTAAAATATGCTAGCGATATAGAAAAAGAGTTAAAGAGATATTTGAGCGAACTTAAACTACCAGAGGTTAAGTTTATTTTCGAAGATACTTGGTTACAAGAGAGTGGGAAAGATAGCATTAGCATTGATATGGCTGGCATTAAAGTAGAGCAACTTAGTGGCGGTGAGTTTAATAGGGTTAGATTGGCTCTGCTTACAGTTTCGGCAAATAAGAGTGCAGAGGGTATTATTATTTTAGATGAGATAGATGCAAATGTAAGTGGGGATGAGTCGAT
>CAYMUV010000154.1:0-2227 GCA_964393855.1 uncultured Nitratifractor sp. | reverse complement strand
CTTTTTTAGTACTATATTACACAAAATTAATGTATAATCAACTTATGAAAAAGATTATAGATATATTTTTGGCTCTATCTGTGGTTGTTGCAACTTTATATTTTAGTTTTTATAGTTACAGTAGTGCCAAAAATTTAGAGCAAATTGATAAGAGCTACTACGAAGCAAAAAGCGATATTAGCGACTTAATAAAGAGACGCTTTAACTCTGTTTTATCTACTGTTACATTAGGAACTGTTAAGATAGAATCAAAGAAGAGTATTAATTTAGATAAACTAACAGCTAAAAAAATTATTTTAAAAGAGAAAAACAGTAACTATTTAATGTATTTAGCAGTGGCAGTTGGAGTTGGTTTATTGTTATATTTTTTACTTGATAGCTATACTTTTGCATTAATGAGTGCAATAGTCTCTATAACAACTTTGCTATTTGGAATATTTACACCAATATTGCTAATTGTTATACATAAAAATGTAGAGTATTTAGGAGATATTGTACTCTCGTTTGAGTCTAAAACTATAGTTGGAACTATTGAGCATTTATACCATAATGGTAATTATCCTGTAGCTCTTACAATTTTGTTATTCTCTGTAATAGTCCCCTTTATTAAGAGCTTAAGTATGCTACTAGTTCTTGTTTGGAAGCGAATGCATATTGCAACAAAATTAGTAAAATTATTTAAAAGTTTAGGTAAATGGTCTATGCTGGATGTTTTTGTAGTATCGCTGTTGTTGGTATATTTAAGTGCCGGTAGTAGTGCTAATAGCTACTCTAAGTTAGAGAGTGGAACATATATCTTTTTAATCTATGTTATCTACTCTATAATAACATCAATCGTAGTTACTAAATATTTAGATTTAAGAAGTTAGATACCACACTTCTATATTGTTGTAGTTTAAAATTATATGTATAATAGGTATAGAGTGTGGTTTGTTGTGTTAGCTTAGCTAGCTAAGTGTATGTAGTTGTTTGTTTGATTCTTTAGGTTAATTTCTTTTTTTTCTTGTAAATGCTCTTGAACTAAGCTAGAAAACATATCTAAATTTTCTGATAATACATCAGTTACTAACATATAGTTTGCATCCATTAATTTCTCTGTTCCGAAAGTATTAGAAAAACTTACACGATTTTCGAACATCTCTGCAACTATAGAGTTTAAATTTTTTTTCATTTTTTATAATCCTTTTAAAATAGTTCGGTTACATCTTAGTAACGATGTAATTGTAACAGAAAAAAATTAATTAAACATAAAAATTACATAAAAAATGTAAAAAAAGTGTATTTTTTGATAATATTATATATTTAAAGTGGATTAATGGGTATAAATTTTAAAAAGTACAAAATTTAAAAGTAAGAAAAATGTGGCTTTTAGCCTGCATTCTTCTTATCTCTTATTGCTTTTCTTCTATCGATTGCATTTAAGTGTTTTTTTCTAATTCTAATAGACTCTGGAGTAACTTCTATTAACTCATCATCTTCTATCCACTCCATTGCATTCTCTAAGCTCATAATTCTAGGTGGCACAAGTTTAATTGCATCATCTGCTCCACTTGTTCTCATATTTGTTAATTGTTTACCTTTAAGTGGGTTTACCTCTAAATCTCCAGGTCTTGCACTCTCTCCAATTACCATACCATCATATACTTTATCTTGTGGTTTAATAAACATAGTTCCACGAGCTTGTAAGTTGTATATAGAAAAGGCTACTGCTTCTCCATTATCCATACATACCAAGGCGCCTTGAGTTCTGCTCTCAACACTTCCACTATAAGGTCGATACTCTATAAATGAGTGGTTCATAATTCCTTCGCCTTTTGTATCTGTTAAGAATTCACTTCTAAAGCCAATAAGCCCACGAGCTGGAATTTCGAACTCTAACCTTACAGTACCATCTGGCATTGGTGTAAGAGATGTCATATCCGCTTTTCTTTTTCCAAGTTTTTCTATTGCTACTCCTTGGAACTCTTCTGGAACATCTACAACTAAATGCTCAAATGGCTCCATCTTAACACCATTTTCCTCTTTTACAACAACTTCTGGTCTTGCAAGTAGGAATTCATAGCCTTCTCTTCTCATATTTTCTGCTAAGATACCAATTTGAAGTTCTCCACGACCACTAACTTTAAAGCTAGCATCTCCCATAGGCTCCATACGCATTGCTATATTTGTTATCATCTCTTTTTCTAAACGCTCTCTAATCTTATTAGAAGTTACATGTTTGCCTTCT
>CAYMUV010000153.1:0-2230 GCA_964393855.1 uncultured Nitratifractor sp. | reverse complement strand
AAAGAGTTAGAAATGAGTATCTATCTCCTCTATTTGGACACACTACACACTTCCCTGTATATAGATTAAAGTGGCAAGGTTTAGGAACTTTAGAGAGAAGACTTAAAGGTTGTGAGAAAAACCAAGGTGAGAATCCACATAAGCCTGGTTCTAAGTGGCAAAATGAGATGATTTATTTCATGTCTTATATGTCTAATGGTTTACCAGTTGATGGTCCAGATATCAGAAAGTAAGGGGTTGATTATGAAAATTTTAAAAATTGCAGTTGTAGCAACAATGACCCTATCACTAGCAAATGCATCATTAAGCGAAGATGCAGCAAAGTTAGATGTTAAGAAGGTTTGTGATGTTAAAGCTAATGGTTTAGATAAAGTATTAGCTGTAGCTAAAAAGTTTAATCCTGAAGCTATAAAACTTGATATTGAGTTTAAAAGACTTGGTATTAAAAATCGTGAATATATTAAAGCTCTTGAAGCTGCTGTTAAAGCAAAAAGTAAAGAGACTGTAATTAAGTATAAGAAGAAGGGTAAAGAGAAAACTAAGAAGTTCCCAACAGATTATGCTGCATGGAGAGCTTGTACATTTGCTGTAAGAGCTCTACAACTACACGAAGAGGGTAAAAAGACTTGGAAATTAGCAGTTCCTGGTGATGGTTTTAAATATTAAAGGAAGAAGATGAGTTTAGGTAGAAGAGAGTTTATGTATTTAATGGCGGCACTTGGAAGCACGCCAATTTTTGCAAATTCGCATACGCGAATGTCGCCAGATGGTAAGTTAGATAAATATTATAAATTAAAGCCGTTTGGTAATGCAAGAATTTTGCATATGACTGACTCACATGCACAGTTAAACCCTGTGTATTTTAGAGAGCCTAGTGTAAATATAGGTTTACATGGTAATAAAAATGTTCCACCACATATTGTTGGTAAGGACTTTTTAGATTATTATCATATTAAAGGTAACGATAGATTAACTTATGCATTCTCTTGTGTAGATTTTGAGAAAAATGCAAAAGCTATGGGTAAAATTGGTGGATTTGCTCATATTAAAACTATGGTTGATACGCTTCGAGGTGATTTTGGTAAAGATAAGACTTTATTACTAGATGGTGGTGACACATGGCAAGGTAGTTGGACTGCACTTCAAACTCGTGGTAAAGATATGGTTGGAGCTATGAACCTTTTAGGTGTAGATGTAGCAGTTGGTCACTGGGAGTTTACATATAAAGCAAAAGAGGTTTTAGAAAATGTTAAAGCTCTAAATGCAGACTTTATTGCTCAAAATATCTTTGTAAAAGAAGATGCTCTTATGGATGGCTCTCCAGCTTACGATGATGATAGTGGATTACTATTTAAGCCATATGTTATTAAAAAATTAGGAAAAGCTAGAGTTGCTATTGTTGGACAAGCATTTCCTTATACAACTATTGCAAATCCTAAGAGATTTATACCTGATTGGACATTTGGTATTAAGCCAGATGAACTACAAGAGTTAATCGGTAAAATTAAGAAAAAAGAGAAGCCAGACGCTATTATTTTATTATCGCACAATGGATTTGATGTTGATAAAAAATTAGCACAAGTTGTAAGTGGTTTAGACTTTATTATGGGTGGTCACACGCACGATGGTGTTCCAGAAGCTGTGCCAGTTAAAAATAAAGAGGGAACTACTTATGTATGTAATGCAGGTAGTAATGGTAAATTCTTAAATGTATTAGATTTAGATATTCAAAATGGTAAAGTTAAAGACTTTAAATTTACTCTTTTACCAGTATTCTCTGATTTAGTACCAGAAGATAAAGAGATGAAAGCTTATATCGAAAAAGTTAGAAAGCCATATTTAAGTGATATTAACAGAGTTGTAGCAACAACTGATGTAACGCTATTTAGAAGAGGTAACTTTAACGGAAGCTTTGACCAAATTATTTGTGATGCTTTAAGAGAGATTAATGGTGCTGATGTATCACTATCTCCTGGATTTAGATGGGGAACATCTGTAATGCCAGGACAAGAGATTACATTTGATGATATTGCAACTCAAACAGCTATGACATATCCAGAAACATATGTTAGAGAGATGGATGGAAATACAATTAAAAATGTATTAGAAGATGTTGCAGATAACCTATTTAACCAAGACCCATTCTATCAACAAGGTGGAGATATGGTTAGAACTGGTGGATTATCTTATACAATCGATCCTCTACAAAAGATGGGTAAAAGAATTAGTA
>CAYMUV010000152.1:0-2231 GCA_964393855.1 uncultured Nitratifractor sp. | reverse complement strand
AGCTTTTAGATGCTCTAAATCTTTAGCCTCTATAGTTTTTACTACTTTCGAGCTACCTATTACACCTTCGCTTGCAAGTGCATCTACTCTAGCTTCGGCTACTATATATCCATCTTCTGTTAAAACATATTTTGCCTCTGGATTAAGTGCAATACCAACATTTGCAGGTAGTGTCCAAGGTGTTGTTGTCCAAATAACTAGAGCACCCTTATCTATACCAAGTTTAGATTTTGACTCGTCGTTTAACTCAAAAGCAACATAAATAGAGTAATCCTCTTTATCTTCATACTCAATCTCTGCTTCTGCAAGAGCTGTTCTTGCTGCCCAAGACCAGTGAATTGGTTTATATCTCTCTATAATTAAACCTCTTTTTGCAACTGAACATAGGGCTCTGTAGATATTTGCTTGAAATTTAAAATCCATAGTAAGGTAAGGATTATCCCAATCAGCAACAACACCAAATGTTTTAAACTCCTCTTTTTGAATCTCTACAAATTTCTCAGCATGTTTTCGGCACTCTTTTCTAAAGTCTGCAACACTCATTGCCTCTTTTTTGGCTCTTCCAAGCTTCTCTTCTACCTTTTGCTCAATTGGTAGGCCGTGGCAATCCCAACCTGGAGTGTAGCGAACAGCTTTACCTTGAAAATAGTTATATTTTATAATCATATCTTTTAAAATTTTATTTAGGGCATGCCCAATATGTAGGTGACCATTTGCATAAGGAGGTCCATCGTGAAGAGTAAACATCTCTTTACCTTCACGGTTTGATTTCATCTTTTTATATACATTTTTTTCAGACCAAGCTTTGTAACGCTTTGGCTCAGATGCCGGTAGGTTACCTCTCATCGGGAATGATGTTTTAGGTAAAAGTAGTGTATCTTTGTAGTCCATTTTTGGCTTTTCCTTATATTTTTTAAAATAATTAATAAAAATTGGGTGATTATAACTAAAACTCTATTACAATTTCGTTATAATAGCTTTTATTTCAATAAAGATGAGTAAAAAAATATATTTATAGTCTAGTTATAAGGAGTTAAATAATGTCGAAGTTAAATAAACCAAATAGTGTAATATTTGTTGGGGCAAATTTATATCAAGATTATGTTCAAAGAGCTTATATAGAGAGAATTTATCCATATATTAAAGATGCAAGATATGTAATTAAATATCCAACTTTTACAGACAATTTGCTAGATAGTATAGTAAGAGCAGTACTTAGCTCTAAAACTCCAACAGCACTATTTATAATAGATACCTACTTCGACAAAATTATAAAATGTTTAAATAGTAGAGGATATAGCTTTATAGAAAAAGATGGCACACTTATTTATACTATAAGCGATTCTATACTAATTGTAAAAGAGATAAACTTCTTTAAAAAAATTCTTAATAAAAGTTCAATAGTTAATAAAAATATATCAGAATTTAAAGTTTTTGGAGATGAGAGCTCTTTAAGTAAACTTACAAAATTAATAGATGAACACGCTGTTATAAAAAAAGTTTTAGATACTTGGTATAACATAGAGATAAAAGATAGTGAAGGCGAAGAGATTTTAACTAATAGTACTAAAGAGTTAAATATAAAAGTTTTACCTATTCGCTCTGTTCGTGCTTCGTTAATTAAATATTTAACACAAAAAGGTAAAACAATATCTTTTGCAGAGAGTTGCACAGGGGGATTGCTAGCAGCAAAATTTACGGCAGTTAGTGGAGCATCTAATGTATTAGGTGGTGCAATGGTTACATATAGTAACGAAATAAAAGAGAAGTGGCTAGGGGTAAACCCTAAAACTATACAAGAGTATGGTGCAGTTAGTAAAGAGTGTGTTAAAGAGATGTTAATAGGTATCCAAAAGGCTGCAAACTCTAATATATCAGTTGCAATAAGTGGTATAGCTGGACCAACAGGAGAAGTAGAAGGCAAACCTGTTGGTACAGTATATGTTGGTGTAAAAAATGATGAAACAATTACTATTAAAAGATTTAATTTTACTGGAGATAGAGGTTTTATACAAGAACAATCTGCTAGAGCAGCAATAGAGATGATTTTATATTCAGAAGATGAGTTTTTTAACTTTTTTTAGTTTTTTTTCATTTTTTTAAAAAAAAGCTTGACTTTGAAAAATTTCTAAGCTATAATTACGCCACTTAAACGCAGAGACGCTTAAGAAGGTTAAAGACCCGTTAGCTCAGTTGGTAGAGCAACTCCCTTTTAAGGAGTGGGCCCTTGG
>CAYMUV010000151.1:0-2236 GCA_964393855.1 uncultured Nitratifractor sp. | reverse complement strand
TGCCGCAGAAGTTTTGAGAAAATCTCTTCTATTTAAACCCATATGGACCTCCTATAAAAATATAATACACTAAATATTACCTATATTATTAATATAAAAAATTGATTTAAATCAATTCTTATATGAAAAATTAATAAATATTACTATAAATATTCATTAAGTAACAATTAAGTTTTATTTATTAGTTAATATATTTTTTTAGTATAAAAAGAAGTTATTATCAGAGTAAAGTTAAGCTCCTAGCTCTTCTTCTAACTCTAATAATTCTAAGTATCTTTCGCTTTTTTCTTCGTACTCTTGCTCTAAGTTAGCTAGCTCTTTAGATACTTCGTTTAAGCCTTTTTGATTGTAGCAATCTGGGTTTGCCAAGCAGTTATTAAGCTCTTCGATTTTTTGCTCTAATTCCTCTATAATTGGTGGTAATAGTTCTAAGTCTCTTTTGTCTTTATAGCTAAGTTTTGTCTGTTTTTTAACTTTTGTACTCTCTCTTTTAGGAGTCTCTTTTATCTCTTTTTCAAAACTATCTAACTCTTTTATCTCTTTTTCGATATCTAGATATTCACTATAACTTTGATGCGAAATCTCTACCTCTCCTTGCCCTTTAAAAATAAATAGTTTTTGTGCTAATTTATCTACAAAGTATCTATCGTGGCTCACAAATAAAAGAGCTCCTTGAAAGTTTAGTAGTTTCTCTTCTAAAATATTAATTGTCTGAATATCTAAGTCGTTCGTTGGTTCATCTAAAATTAAACAGTCATATTTTTTTGTAAAGAGTAGGGCAAGGGCAACTCTATTTTTTTCGCCACCACTTAATTGAAAGATTTTTTTATCTAGGTACTCTTTTGGGAATAGAAAGTTCTTTAAATAACCATAAACATGCATATTTCTACCCTCTACCATAACCCTATCGCCACCATCTGGGCAGAAAGTCTCTATAAGTGTTGCATCTTCTTTTAGCATTTCTCTGTGTTGGTCAAAGTAGCCAATCGACAGCTCTCCTTGTTTAATTGTGCCACTATCTTGTTCTATTCTTCCAAGCATAAGCTTAAGTAGAGTAGATTTTCCACTACCATTTGCACCAACTATTGCAATTTTATCTCTTTGTAGAATTCTTGTTGTAAAATCTTTAATTAAGACTTTATTAGCAATTGAGTAGTTTAGATTTTCTATATCAAATAGCATCTTCTTTTTTGCTACTACCTTTTCGCCTCGCCAACTCTTTTTTTCTCTTTCGAGCTCGACCTTCATTTTGCGTATTAGAGTTGGGTCTTTTTTTGCCTTTTCTCTAAGTTCGAAAACTCTTCTTTTTCTTCCTTGGTTTCTGGTCTCTCTAGCTCTAATACCTGTTGCTAGCCACTCTTCTTCTCTTTTTAGTAGTCTTAGTAGGTTTTCGTGCTCTTTTTGCATAGCTTGCAATCTTTGCTCTTTTTGTTTTAAATAGCTGTTGTAGCCACCATTGTAGCTTACTAATTTATGCTCTTCTACCTCTACAATTCTAGTTGCTATCTTATCTATAAAGTATCTATCGTGCGAAATTAAAAGGAGGGTAAACTTCTCTTTTAATAAAATCTCTTCTAAGAATTCGACCATATATACATCTAGGTGGTTTGTAGGTTCGTCTAAAATTAAAAGGTCTGGTTTTTTTAAGATTAGAGAGGCTAGGGCAACACGGCGTTGTTCGCCACCTGAGAGTGTCGAGACTAATCTATCTTCGTACTCTTTTAGCTTAAACTCCTGCATTGCTCGCTCTATTTTAGCACTTAAATCCCAAGCGTTGTGGTGGTCTAGATAGGCTGTTATCTCTTCGTGCTCTTTTAGTAGCTCTTTATCTTCGTGATTTAGGCTTAATAACTCACTTAGCTCTTGGTACTTTTTTTGTGCTTTTTTAATATCGCCAAGTTCGTTTTCTATTGCATCTTTTACGCTTGCTCCATCCTCGAATTTTGGCATTTGACTAAGCATAGCTATTTCGATAGAGCTATCTTTAACTACCTTGCCTTCATCTGCTTCTTCTTCTCCTACGGCTAATTTTAAAAGGGTAGATTTTCCACACCCATTTTGCCCAATAATTGCTACTCGCTCTCCCTCTTGAAGATGAAAATTCAGACCATCAAAAATCTGTTTTACATCGTATCTTTTTTTAATATCGTACATATCTATAAAAGCCATATCTCAACCTTATTTTAGTTGCGTTATTTTACCCAAACTTAAGTAGATTTTGATATATTTAGCAAAA
>CAYMUV010000150.1:0-2273 GCA_964393855.1 uncultured Nitratifractor sp. | reverse complement strand
ATTTGTAGAAAACTTTAGCAGATATAACGACAGTGGTAGCGAATTCGATTACTCAGTAGCTGGTCCAAAAGTATAAATAGTAGAAGCACTTGCTTCTGCTATGCAATTTTTTTAAATAATTTTCTCTATATATGCTATTATTAAAACAAAAGGTGTTGTATGCAACTTATAAAGTTTATCTCAAAAGGTAAAGTTCAGGGTGTATTTTACCGAAAAACGATTTCTCAAATATTTAATAAAAAATCTATAAAAGGTTATATTAAAAACCTAAAAGATGGTACAGTAGAAGTGGTTATAGAGAATAACTCTAAAGTTGATATTAATGAAATTTTAAATATACTATACGAAGGTTCAGAAAAAAGTGTAGTTCAAAGTGTAGAGATGTTCCCTATAAACGAAGATATTACACTATCTAAAATGTTTGAAGTAAAATATTAACCTCTATTAAGGAGCAAAAATGGCTAGTGGTTGGGGATGCCAATACTCAACAAAATTGGGTGATATATCAGATTGGTGTAAAAAGTTAAAACATAAGTGCGAGCCAGGTTGTAAAGGGTGCATAATTTATGGCTCCTCTTTTACTACACCACACTTTTTAGAAAACGAAGAGAGAAAAGCTAAAAAAAGAAGTGATAACCCACTAGAGGGCAGATAGTAATACAAGAAAAATAAGAAAAATATCTTTTAAGAGTATTTACTCTTTTGGTAAGGCTAAAGCCGATGGTGTGCTTGAGTTGGGATGTGCTATCTGTGAGCAAGCTTGAGGTTCTAAAAATAGCTTTGGGCTTTTTTATGTAGCTTTAAGCAATGAAATAAAGCTTATTTCATAGTACAAATACTGTATGCAACGCCCTCTCTTAAGCTATCGTCAATTACAACACTCTCTTGCATATTTAATATCTCAAAAAAGTTTTTAAATATAACTATACCAGCAACAATTAAATCGCCTCTGCCAACACCTACAAGCTTTTCTCTGGCTTTGCTACTTAGATTTAACAGATTTTGCATCATAGGTTCTAACTCGCTAATTTTTAGTTTAACACCATTAATTTTAGAGCCATCATAAGTTTCGTAATTTTGCCCAATTTTAATAGCAGCAAGTGTTGTTGGTGTACCAGCTGTAGATACCATTAAATTAGGCTCTCCATACTCTTTGATTGTATCTTTTGCAAAGTTAGATATCTCTTGCATAAAATCTTTTGTTTTACTTTTTAGCTCATCTAAGCTGCTACTAGATTGTGCTAAAGTTACAATGCCTATTTTAAAGCTTTTGGCAATAATTTTATCTTTATAAACAAAACATAATTCGCTAGAGCCACCACCTATATCTATAAGTGCAAAGTTTTGTCTATTAATATCTAAAATCTCCAAACGCCTTTTAGCTGCAAGCACTGTAAGCTCTGCCTCCTCTTTGCCATCTATAACTTCAAATTTTACACCACTTTTTTGGTAAATTTCGTCAATAACTTCGCTAGAGTTACTTGCTTGACGCATCGCTTCGGTAGTTACTGCTCTTAATTTTGCATCGCTAAAATCGATTTGCTTTTTAACTCTAAGTAACTCATCTATAATGCGTTTTGTCGCCTCTTGCGATATTTTTCCACTATTTGCTAAATTATCGGCAGTTCTAACAATTGCACTACTTTGAGCAACTCTTTTTAAAGTTTTGCACTCTATTTTTATAGAACTTAGCGAATTAGAGCCTAAATCTATTGCTATTGCATACTTCATAAACACTCTCTTTGTAGATATTTTGCAACACCATCTTGGTCGTTGCTTTCGTTTAGTACAATAGTTGCAACTTCTTTTAGCTCATCTATTGCATTTGCAACTGCAACAGAAGTACCAGCCAATTTAAACATAGCAATATCGTTATGGCTATCTCCAAAAACAGTTGTATTATTTGCATCAACACCCTCTAACTCTTCTAGCCTTTTTAGGGCATGAGCCTTGTCGCCATCTGGGTTTAAAATTGTTGTAAAGTAGCAATCGATATATGGGTCTTTTGCACTTTTAATCTCTATATTTTCGCCTAGTTTTTCCTTTAGAGAGTCTATTAAAATTTTTGTATTCTCTTCATTTTCCATATATACAATTTTTAAATTTTGGCTCTTAGCCTCGTGCTTTTCGTTAGAGATTACTCGTTTTCTGTTTTTCATTGTAGTTAGTAACTCTTGCTGATAGATATTTAACTCTTTTGGGTAGTAAAATGCTTCGCTACTTCCTTCGTAAGCTACTATTAAAGGCTCTAAATTTGCAACACTTTTAGAGGT
>CAYMUV010000149.1:0-2274 GCA_964393855.1 uncultured Nitratifractor sp. | reverse complement strand
GATATGGATATTAAAGAACATAAAGCTACAGATATAGCAATTTTTGAAATTGCAGAGGGTAAGCTAGAGATTACTTTAGAGGATTAATTTGTTTTCTAGTGTGGTAGAACTTGTTGCTAAAATTTCGAATGTTGATGAAGCATATAGAATTTTAAAAGAGCAAATAGAAGTTGATGATGAAATAGCAAGAGCAGTTAGCTTTATTATAGATGCTCACGATGGGCAATTTAGAAAGAGTGGAGAGCCCTATGTTGTGCATCCAATTTTAGTTGCTTCTATAGTTGCTTCGATTTCTAGCGATAAGACTATGGTTATTGCTGCACTGCTTCATGATGTTGTAGAAGATACTGATTATGATTTAGATTTTATAGAGATAGAGTTTGGTTCTGATGTTGCTCTTTTGGTTAATGGATTAACCAAAATTATAGAGATTAGAGAAGAGAAGCTAATACCATCTACCTCTAATGACAGATTAGTAAAATCTGCACTTACATTTAAAAATATGTTGTTAACTTCTGTTAAAGATAGCAGAGTATTAATTATTAAGCTTTGTGATAGAGTTCATAATATGATGACACTAGATGCACTTAGCGAAGATAAGCAAAAAAGAATTTCAGAAGAGACGCTTGTTGTATATGCACCAATTTCTCATAAGTTAGGTATGTCTAAAATTAAGAGACTTTTAGAAGATTTTAGTTTTAAATATATCTATCCAGCACAATATAAAAAGATTGATGATTATATTCAATCACATAAGCAAGATTTGAACTTAAAATTAAACTACTTTATCGAAGATATTAAAAATATTTTAAATCAAAATGGGTTTCATAGAGATGATATTATAGTAGAAGGAAGAGTTAAGCACTACTACTCTATCTATCTAAAAATGCAAAGAAAAGGTGTTTCGATAGAGGAGGTTTTAGATCTATTAGCAATAAGGGTAATAGTAAAAGAGCCATTAGATTGTTATAAGACTTTAGGTGTTTTACACCTTAAATATACGCCTATCGTATCTAGATTTAAAGATTATATAGCTTTACCAAAAGATAATGGTTATAAGACAATTCATACTACACTTTTTGTAGAAAATGGTATTGTAGAGGCGCAAATAAGAACTGAGCAAATGCATAGAGTTGCAGAGTACGGAATCGCAGCACACTGGAAATATAAGGGTGAAGATGATGATGTAAAATTAGATTGGATTAAGCAGATATCTGAAGATAGTAATAGTGTGCTTAGCTTCTATGAAAATGCAAAAGCAAATCTATATAGCGAGGAGCTAGTAGTATTCTCTCCTAAAGGTGACAGTTATACATTGCCAAAAGGTTCTGTTGTGTTAGATTTTGCTTATGCTGTGCATTCAGAAATTGGAGATTTGGCTACATCTGCTACTGTTAATAAAGAGAGGACATCTCTATTGACTTCTCTGAAAAATGGAGATATTGTTAATATAATTACACAAAATGAACCAAGACTTCACTGCTCTTGGATAGAGAATGTAAAAACTAGTAAAGCAAAAGAGGGTATTCGTTCTATGTGTAATGCTCGCTCTCGCGAAGTTGATGAGCGTAGTGCTTATCAAATTTTAGCTACTATATTTAATGATGACTGCACAGATATTAGAGCAATTGCTAAAGAGATTGGTATAGATGAAAATATCTACAAAGTACCAAAGAATTTAGATACCCTAAAAGAGAAAATAAAAAAAATAGCATCTTATAAAAATTTAAAAGAGGTTAGATTTTGGGAGCTTTTAAAAAGAGGATATAAAAAGCCACAAGAAAAAGTTTTACATAAGTTCTCTTTCTTTACTAATAAAAACCTTGAGAGTGTAGAGTTTGACTATTGTTGCCACCCCAAATTAGGTGATGATATAGTAGCAATATATAGCAGAAAGAGTGCTATAATCCACCATAAGATGTGTAAAAAAGCGTATAATCTTATTAGTAATAAGAGCCAACTTTTGTTTGTAAAGTGGAATATTCAAAAGAGTGCTAAATATAGAGTAGTAGTATCTTTGCAAAATAAAAAAGGCGCACTTTTAGAGCTACTGCAACTATTTGATAAATTGGACTTAAGTATTGTAAATATAGAACTTGGAATAAAAAGTAGTGACAGCGCAGAGTTTTGTAAAGTAGAAGTAGAGACAACTTCAGATAACCAAAATCAAATTAAAGATATAATATCTAGAAAATTTAAATTGGTTGATTTTATATCTCTAAAAGATGCATATAAAAATTAGTTTGAGGAGTAGATGTGAATATAGAGAGTGTT
>CAYMUV010000148.1:0-2324 GCA_964393855.1 uncultured Nitratifractor sp. | reverse complement strand
GTTGAGCTCTTGTAAAACCAGTTCGCTCAAGCACAAAACCAAATGTTATACCCATTAATATTGCAAAAAAGAAGTTTGCTTCTGGGCTTAAAAATCCATTTTTAAATAGAGGTAGTATTAAATTTTCCATTAATTATCCTCCTTATCGACCCACTGTTTTCTAAATAGTGGAGAAAATATTAAACCTGCTGCAAATGTAGCAAACATAAATATCCAAGCACCAACAGAGAATGTTGCCATACCATCTAAGCCTTGTCCACTAGTACAACCTCTAGCTAGCCTTGTAGCAATTGCAACTATTGTACCACCAACAAATGCCCAAAAAAATCTTTTTGATGCAGGATAGCTTTTTGCTTTATCTGGAGATAGCATAAATCTGCCAGCTAGTAATGCACTAATAAAGCCACCTATTAAAATACCAACTGTCTCTAGCACAGTCCAATTAGCTAAAGCGCTATCACTATGCTTAAAATAGCTAGCTACATAAGCATTTGATAACCAACTTTTATCTGAATCTACAAGATATTGAGCAGTCAATCTAGAGAATGTTCCACTTGCACCAAAACCTTGAGATGCAATTAAGAATGTTATAAATAACATAGTTCCTAAAATAACACCACCAAGATAGGGATTCCAGTAACCTTTTTTCATTATTTTCCTTTCCATTTATAACTTGTGCATACTTGGGCTTTTAACCAAAGTAAAATACAAATAGATTTTACAATAATATTCATTAAGTTATGTGTATTGCATAATAATTAATTATATAAAACAATAAATAGTGTGAATTTTCGTAATAAATTAATTATTTTTGTAATACTCCTCTTTTGCCCTTTTTGCTGCTTCTGAGCTTATATCGGCACACTCTACACACTCCTCTTTTAGTACCCCTATTTTTACTAATAAAGCGTGTAATGAGCAACCTGCACAAAAACCTAAAATAGACTCCATCCACATAAAACCAAAGCATATCCATATTAGTGTAATAGGAATATAGTACGAAAGATACTGCTTAGATTCACTTAAAATCTCTTTATGAAATAGCAAATTTATGTAGTGTGCTGGTACTTCTGGATTAAAAAATGCTAAACATACAGATATAAATGTAGCTCCAATTGTCCAAGCATATCTTTTAGGAACAAGTGGCTTCCACACTGGCTCTTTATTTCTTGCTAAAAATGAAGATATCCAAATAGTTGGAGATAAATAAGAGAGATACTTGGACATACTTACAATCATTTCAAATAGACCAAATAGCAAAACATAAGTTTGAATAGACCAATCTTTTGTTTTTCTAACAACTTCAGCACTATAAATAATGCGTTCTTCAAAGTCTGTATCCATTGTATCTTGCAATGTATTGGTATCTACAATCCAATTACCACAAAAAACAGCTTCATATAGTGTATAAGACAGAAAAATTGGTATTAAAATTAAAAAACCTGCTCTAATACGAACTGCAGTTTCGTTTATTAATACTTTATCGGATTTAAAATCTTTAAACCATAAAGAGAGAATTGAGCGCTTCATTATTAAACCTTTTTTATTTAATTATATCATTATATAATTAAATTTTATAGATTTTAATAATATTAAAAGATTTTACTATTTAAATGTAACATCTATATACAAATATTCTACCTATTTTTTAAATCTAAACTCTCTTTTGGTAAGTTCTTCTCTAATTCTATCGGCTATATCGCCTTGAAACTCTAAACTGTTTTCTTTAATTGTTCCACCACAACCAAGACTCTTTTTTAGACCTTTTAGTAGAGTTTTTAATTCATTTTTTTGCAAAAAGAACTCTTTTACAATTGTAACTATTTTGCCTCTTCGCTTCTCTTTGGCTATTACTAAAGAGTGTTGGTTTGGAGTTTTTATATCTATAATAGTCTCTTTTTTAGGCTTTTGCTTATTGTCGCTACTCCAGCCATCATCAAATTTTGCACCCATTTCGAAAATATTTTTTTTCACTATTTTGCCTTACAACTTTTATATAATTTACCATCTAACTCTAAGTTATAGACTACACTTTTAATACCTAAAGCATTAGACTTTTTGCAAAGCTCTTTAAAGTTTTTACTTTTTAAATATCTTTTATTATACTCTACATTTAAAACCAATCTATTCTCTTTTATAAAGGGGCTAAGTTTATCGCACTCATTATACTCATTGCAAGACTCATTTAATGCAAAATCGAAACTATCTACCAACTCTTTTATTTGGTCTAAATCGTTTTTTAATGCAACTAATAGCCCTCTTTTTTTAGCCTCTTTTGCTATAAATTTATTAAAGTTTAACTGCTCTGTGTAACTTAAAGCCAA
>CAYMUV010000147.1:0-2325 GCA_964393855.1 uncultured Nitratifractor sp. | reverse complement strand
ATAATTTGCCAGAGAATAAGACAAGATATTTAACTACAAAAGAGTATGAGTGGTTGCATCTATTTTTAAAAGAGCAAAAGGAGGGCAGAGTTGAAAACAGTTAAGTTGAGTACAAAATATAAAACAGAGATGATTGATATTACAGAGCAAGTTAAAGAAGAGGTTGTTAAACTTGGTATAACAAATGGCTTGTGTACTGTTTTTTGTGGGCATACAACTGCTTCGATTGTATATTTTGAAAATAAAGACCCAAAATTAAGAAGAGATTTTTTAGCATCTCTTAGCCATATCGCACCTACAGATGGAGTTTATGCAAGTGATGATAGCAATGCAGCAGCACATATTAAGTCGGCTCTTTGTGGGCAAAGGGTTATTATGCCAGTTAAAAATGGGCAATTGGTTTTAGGGCAGTGGCAAGCTATCTTTTTTTGTGAGTTTGATGGTCCAAGAGAGAATAGAGAGATACATATTCAGGTAATTTAAAAGCTTAGCTTAAAGTGTAGAGATTTGATAAAAGAAGATAGATTTTTTAGTTTTATCTCTATATTAAAAAGGGTATATAAATGGTAAATTTTGCACAAAAGTATAGACCAGCTAGCTTAGAAGATATACTCTCACAAGGGCATTTGGTTGGTAAGAGCGGAGTATTTAGAGCATTTATTGCCAAAAGGTACTTCCCTAATGCTATACTTTTTGGTTCTCCTGGATGTGGCAAAACAACTTTAGCAAGGGTTATTGCAAAAGAGTTGGATTTTGATTTTTATGAGTTTAATGCAACTACAATAAAAGTAGATGAGCTTAGAAAAGTTATTAGCAGATACAAGGGTGCATTAACTAAACCACTTATTTTTATAGATGAGATACATAGATTAACAAGAACCCAAGAAGAGGTGCTTTTACCCTTTATGGAGAGTGGAGAGATTGTTTTAATTGGGGCTTCTACTGCTAATCCATACTACTCTTTAAGTTCAGCTTTTCGCTCTAGAAGCCACCTATTTGAGTTAAAAAGTGTTAAGAGTAGCGATATTGTAAAATTAATATCTAAAGTTGCTAAAAAAGAGGCTATAGAGGTAGAACAAGAGGCTCTAGATTATATAGCAAACAGCTCTAATGGAGATGCTAGAGGGGCTTTAAACTTACTAGAGAGTGCTAGTGTTGTATCTAAAAATATTACAATCGAGCTTGTAAAAAGTATTCGACCACAGGCACTAAGAGATGGCAGTAGTCAAGATGATAGCCACTACAATTTAACTTCGGCGATGATAAAGAGTATTCGAGGTAGCGATATAGATGCAGGACTCTACTATTTAGCAAGGCTTATTAGTGGTGGAGAGAGTGCAGAGTTTATTGCAAGACGCTTAGCAATACTAGCAAGCGAGGATATAGGCAATGCAAATCCAAATGCTACGAATTTAGCAGCTTCTGTTATGAATATTGTCTCTAAAATCGGCTTTCCAGAAGCTAGAATACCTTTGGCTCAACTTGTTGTATATTTAGCCTCTTCTCCTAAGAGCCGTAGCTCTTACGAGGCGATAAATAGAGCATTAGAAGCAGTTAATAGCGGTACAATTTTAGATATACCAGAAAATATATTACCAAACTCTAAAAGTTATAAAAATCCTCATGATTTTGGTGGATTTGTTAAAGAAAAATATCTGCAAAAAGAGTTAAATTTCTACAAAAGCTCAAAAATTGGTTTTGAGAAAAATTTAACTGAGTGGTTAGATAGAATAAAAAATTGCTAAAAAAATCTCAAAAAACTCACTAGTTCAATAAAATCGTACATTTATAAATAATTAATCAATTTTATTTATATTGTAGTTAAATAATAATTATTTATTTTTATTTTCAAGTGTAACTAATTGTATCATATAATAAAAACTAATAGATAATTCAATAAAGATATCTTTTATTTATAGTAAAATTGCTACAATAGTATATAAATAATAATTATAGGAGGTAATAGTAGTTGAATAAAGTAGATGAAAAAACAACTAGTAGAAGAGGCTTTTTGAAAAATATAGCCGCTTCTGTAGTAGCCGCTAGTGCAATTGTGCCAGCAGCACTTAAAGCAGAAGATGACCCTGCACTTATAAAAGAGCCAGAATGGGGTAAAAAGCTAGGTTTACCTGTAGATAAGTATCTATATGGACAACCCTCTCCATACGAGCACAATGTACAAAGAAGAGTACATAAACTTTTAAGTTCTGGAGATATGTATGCTTCTGTTGCGATGTGTCCTATTCAGGATTTAAGTGGAATTATTACGCCAAATGGTCTATTTTTTAATAGAGCGCATGGTGGGGTTGCAATTGTTGACCCTAA
>CAYMUV010000146.1:0-2352 GCA_964393855.1 uncultured Nitratifractor sp. | reverse complement strand
CTTATGCCATCTACTCGGTAAAACTTCTCTTTTATTTTTGCTATATCTTCTGGCTCTATGCCTATGCCATAATCTATAACTTCTACTCTGCCATTTTCGCACTTAACTACTACTATATCTTCTGAGTACTTAAGAGCATTTTCTATTAAATTTATAAAAACATTCTCTAGCATATTTTTATCTGCATTTACTACTACATCTTGACACTCTAATTTTATCTCTCTATCTCTATATTTTTGCTCTAAAATCTCTTTTGCACTTTGGGCTACATCTTTTAAATTAAACTCTACTATATTTAAAGCAATAGAGTTATTTTCCAGTTTTATAGAGAGTGCTAGTGTATCTATCATAGTCGAAATTTTAGTTGCATTTGTCTCTATTTTCGATAAAAATTTACTCTTTAGCTCTGGGTTTAAATTTGGTGTATCTGTTAATGTTTGTGCATAACCAACAATTGCTGCTACAGGGTTTTTAAATTCGTGGCTTATTGCCGAAATTATATCGCTTTGTCGTTTTGTTATATCTTTTAGTCGTTTTGTATATTTACTCTTTTGCTTCTCTCTCTTTTTTAACTTTTTAGCAACTTTTTCAACCTTCTTACCAATATCAGCAAACTCTTTACAACAATTTAAATCAGATAAATATACAGAAAAATCTTTATTCAAAAGCCCACCTAAAGCCTCTTTTATTCGTTTACTATCTTGTGCTATTTTTTTACTAATACTTTGACTAAAATAGAATATTATCAAAATAAGTACCAATAAAAAAATGGCAACTTTTAAAACTATTTTATAAACTGCATGCTGAATTGATACTAAAAAGGTAGCAAATCTAAGGTAACCTTTAGGAGTCTTTTTAGCAACATATATTAAATCTCTCTTTAAAGTAGTAGAGTATCGAACACTACTACCTATGCCTTTTGCTTTGGCAACTTGAACTTCTGGGCGATGTAAATGATTTTCCATTTTATCTTTGTTATAAAGAGAATCAAAAAGTACTACACCTTTATTGTCTATAATAGTAGTTCTAATATTAAGTTTATTGGCTATTTTTTTAATGTATGCTAAATCTATATCTCTATTTAGTGTAGCTACATTTAAAGCAGTTCTTAGCCTAGATATTGTAGCCTCTTCTTTACTCTCTTTAACAATATAATAACTAAAAATAAGAGCTATCACAAAAGATACAAAACTAAACAGCACAGATGTTCTAAAAAATTGCTGATGTAGTTTTAACATATCTTGTAGCCAACTCCTCGTATAGACTCTATATATTTTCTATCTTTTTCTATTTTAGATTTTAACCTAGATATTGCCATTGTAACGCTTTTATAGCTAACATCTTCTTGCCAAACATCTTCTAAAAGCTCTTCTCTACTTATTGCTCTATCTCTATTTTTTACTAAGTGAGTTATTAAATTAAACTCTAATTTTGTTAATTCTACTACATTTTCTTTTAAATATAGCTCTTGTTTTGCTTCGTCTATTGTTAAATCTTTATATTTTATCTTTTTTGTAGTAGAGCCTAAGTATCTAGCTAGGTTTGCTTTTACTCTTAAAACTAATTCGTTCATATTAAAAGGCTTTGTTAAATAGTCGTCTCCACCTCTTAAAAAGCCCTCTTCTATATCGCTATCGCCACTTTTGGCTGTTACAAAAATTACAGGCATATCATAGCCCATCTCTCTAAGTTTTTTTACAAATTCGCTACCCTCTACATTGGGTAAATTTCTATCTACAATTAACATTGCAACACTCTCTTCTTCGAGTGCTTGCTCTACCCCTTTTGTAGATAAAAAGCCCATTACATCATAACCAGCAGCACTTAAATGAAACTCCTCTAACTCTAGTAAATCTTCGTTATCTTCGATAACTATTATCGTCTGTTTCATTACAGTTTTAACTTACCACCCTCTATTGCATACTTTCTAAGTTTTGCAATGTTAATACATCTATCAGAGATTCTCTCCATCTTTCTAACAGAATTAAGGCGTTTTGTAAAGTAGGCTATCTCATTTTTATTATCACAAATTTCACTAATAATCTCTTTTTCAATTATCGAAACAAAATCATCACACTTGCTCTCTTCTATCGAAATTTCTCTAATTAACTCATTTAAAATGCTCTCATCTTTAGTTTTTACCAACTCTACCGATGCTTTTAGCGCAGCTAGTGTACTTGTATAAAACGAAACTCTAGTGCCATCACCAACTAACTCTTCACCCTCGATAATCTCTTGTGTTAAAGTGCTAATTTGTGCTTTTATATAGTCGCTAATTCTACTAAACTCGCCAACTATTTTCATTAAAGTTACAACTCTTCTTAAATCTTTTGCTTCAGGAGAGTAAAGAGC
>CAYMUV010000145.1:0-2368 GCA_964393855.1 uncultured Nitratifractor sp. | reverse complement strand
ATTAATTTTAATATTGTATAATATGATAAATTTATTATAAAAGGAAAGTAATGAAAAAATTAGCATTAGTAACAATTGCTGCATCTTTTTGTTTATATGCTTCTCCAGCTGTTAGTGGTGGAATAACATATAAATTTGGTGGTAGTGATAAACCAGAAGAGAATATAGGTGCTACTGTAAAAGTTTTATCAAGTTCAGAAGCTAAAAAACCAGTTATTGGTGCAGGATTAAGTTATTATCCAATGGCAAGTTCAGATAAAAAACTTGGATTAGATGTAAGTGCTGGTTATAACTTTGAAAAGGGTGCTGTGATGGCTGGATGGGATTTTTTACAAAATCAAGCTAGTGCATCTGTTGGTTATAATAAAGAGATTAAAGCAGACACTAAAACAGATGACGAAATCCAAGACGCAAGATGTAATAAGGGTAAGTAAATTACCCTTTTCGCTCATTTGCTTGAGCGATTAAAACACCCTCTAGCATTTTACTAATATCACCATCTAAAATAGCTTCTACATTTGTATATGCCTCGTTGCTTCTTGTGTCTTTAACTTGTTGATAAGGTTGCAATACATAACTTCTAATTTGATGTCCCCAGCCAATTTCGCTTTTTTCTACACCATCTATTTTTGCCTGTTTTTTTGCCATTTCGTATTCGTATAATCTAGATTTTAGCATCTTCATAGCTGCAGCTTTGTTTTTGTGTTGGCTTCGGTCGTTTTGGCACTGTACAACTATACCTGTTTCTATATGAGTAATTCTAATAGCACTTTCGGTTTTATTTACATGTTGTCCACCAGCTCCACTTGCTCTATATGTATCTATACGAATATCTTTATCTTCGATATCGATATCTATATCGTCATCTATTTCAGGCGAAACCATAACTGAGCTAAAAGATGTATGTCTTTTTGCGTTAGAGTCAAATGGCGAAATTCTAACAAGTCTATGTATCCCATTTTCTACTTTTAAATAACCATAAGCATTTTCGCCTTTTATAATAAAACTTACATCTTTTATTCCAGCCTCTTCTCCTGGTTGGTAATCTAGAACCTCTACTTTAAAATTGTTTCTTTCTGCCCATCTTAGGTACATTCTATATAGCATACTAGCCCAATCTTGGCTCTCTGTTCCACCAGCTCCTGGATGAATAGAAACAATTGCATTATTACTATCGTGCTCTCCACTAAGCATAATTTGAATCTCTAATTTTTGTATATGTTCTTTTAAGTTTTCAGCATCTTCAAAGAGCATTTGTAAAGTCTCTTCATCATTTTCGATTTTTGCTAATTCGAAATACTCTATTGCATCATTTAAAGAGTCGCTAGCTTCGTTATATACATTTAAAATTCTCTCTAGTTTTGTCTTCTCTTGCGATACTTTAGCTGCATTTTTTGCATCATTCCAAAACTCTGGGTCTTGTTGAATTTGCTCTATCTCTTTTAATCTATTGGCTATTTTTTCTGGTTGTGTAATATCTGTAATATTAGACATTTTACTTTGAAGAGTCTTTAGTAACTCGCCATACTCGTAACTATCCATAATCTATCCTATTATAAACTTTTGGTATGATTTTACCAAAAAATAGCCAAAAGGTAGAAGCAATGATTATTGTTAATGACTACAAAAGCTTTAAAGAGCATAGAGATAAATTGAGTGGAAGTATTGGCTTTGTACCAACAATGGGGGCTTTGCACGAAGGACATTTAAGTTTAATAAAAAGAGCAAGGCAAGAGAATAAGAGCGTTGTTGTATCTATATTTGTAAATCCAACACAGTTTTTAGAGGGCGAAGATTTAGATAAATATCCAAAAAAAGATGCTGCAGATATAAAAATATGTGAGCTTGCTGGTGTAGATATACTCTTTATGCCAACAATAGATTCTATTTACAATAAAGATGAGCTAAAAATAGAGGCACCAAAAGTAAGAGGTTTTATATTAGAGGGTGCAAAAAGGGCAGGGCATTTTGATGGAGTGCTGCAAATTGTAATGAAGCTATTTAATATTGTAAAACCTACTAATTCCTATTTTGGTAAAAAAGATGCCCAGCAATTAGCATTAATTACACAAATGAAAAATGACTATTTTTTAGATACTAATATTGTTCCTTGTGAAATTGTAAGAGATGCTAGAGGTTTGGCACTAAGTAGTCGTAATGTATATCTATCTACTCAAGAGTACGAAAAGGCATTATCTCTTAGTAAATCTCTTAAAGAAGCCGCTTTACTTGTTTCTAAAGGTGAGTTAGATAGCAAAATTATTAAACAAGAGATGAAAGATATTCTTGAACCAAATGTAACAAAATTAGATTATGTTGCCATAGTAGATAGAGAGTTTAACAGATTAGAAAAAGTAGAGCCACAAAA
>CAYMUV010000144.1:0-2392 GCA_964393855.1 uncultured Nitratifractor sp. | reverse complement strand
ATGCTGGTGCAGCTGGTGGTGCAGATGAGAAAACAGAATTTGATGTTGTTCTTACTGCTGCAGGTGCTAAGAAAATTAATGTTATTAAAGCTGTTAGAGCTATTACTGGTCTTGGTCTTAAAGAGGCTAAAGCAGCAGTTGAAGAGACTCCAACAACAATTAAAGAAGCTGTATCTAAAGATGAAGCTGAAGAGCTTAAAAAACAACTTGAAGAAGCAGGTGCATCTGTTGAGCTTAAATAAGCTCAGCATTGCATACTGTTATTTTATTGATTTATAAATAAGTTATTATATAATAGATAATAATTTATTTGTGTATCACTAGCGATAAAGCTTTGTACTGGGGAGTATAGCTTTTATTATTAATTTAAATTGGCTAAATATAGCTAATGTATTTTTTTGTATGTTATCTATCTTTAGCCAATTTGGCTACTATACTCCCAATTTAAAAGCACAAACACTTATATAAGGTTGAAAAATGCTAAACTCCCTACATTCTGGAAACAGACTAAGAATTGATTATTCAAAAACTCCAAGAGAGATTGAGATTCCAAATCTTCTACAACTACAACAAAGTAGTTATGACCATTTTTTAATGGCTTATAGTAAAGATAGAAGTAATAGTATTATAGAAAAGACATTTAAAGCGGCTTTTCCAATACATGACAAGCAAAATAGAATTACATTAGAGTATCGTGGTAGCGAAGTTGTACAGCCAAAATACACTGTTAGAGAGTGTATGGATAGAGGTATAACTTATTCAGTATCACTAAAATTAAAAATCGGTCTTATTATCTGGAACAGAGATGAAAAAACTGGTGAAAAATTAGATATAAAAGATGAAAAAACACAAAATATATTTGTAAGAGATATCCCACTTATGACTGACAGAACTTCATTTGTTGTAAATGGAGTAGAGAGAGTAATTGTTAATCAATTGCACAGAAGTCCAGGTGTTATTTTTAAGGTAGATGAGTCTAAAACTACTGTAAATAAACTTATCTACTCTGCTCAAATTATACCAAACAGAGGTAGTTGGTTATATTTTGAGTATGATGCAAAAGATATTTTATATGTTAGAATCAACAAAAGAAGAAAAATTCCTGCAACAATTTTCTTAAGAGCAATCGGTTATACTAAAGAGGATATAATAGAGCTATTTTATCCAACGCAAGAGATTATTGTTAAAGATAATAGATTTTTAGTTAAGTTTGACCCATCAAGATTAAAAGGTCGTGCTGAGTATGATATTAAAGATGCAGATGGCAATGTTATTGTACCTACTGGTAAGAGATTAACTAAAAAGAAATTAGAACAACTAGTAGCTGATGGTTTAGAGTATTTAGAGTATCCATTAGAGACACTAATGGATAGATATTTAGCAAAAGCCATTTACGATAGTGAAACAGGAGAAGTTATTTTAGATGCTGTTTCACAGTTAGATGAAAATAGATTAAAAAGAATTATAGAACTTGGCATTGAAAAGTTTGAAATTGCAGATGATTTAGCTCCAGATAGTGATGCTTCAATAATTAAAGCTTTCTCTGCAGAGCAAGAGAGTTTAAGACTTTTAAGACAAAGTGAAGAGATAGAAGATGAGAATACTTTAGCAGTAATTCGTGTACATAAAGTTATGAGACCAGGTGAGCCTGTAACTCCTGAAGCTGCTCAAGAGTTCTTAAGACAGCTATTCTTTGACCCTGAAAGATACGATTTAACAGAAGTTGGTCGTATGAAGATGAATCATAAATTAGGTCTTGATATACCAGAATATTTAGCTGTTTTAACAAATCAAGATATTATTAGCACAATTAAGTATCTTATTAAAGTTAAAAAAGGTGTTGGGCATATTGACGATAGAGACCATTTAGGTAACAGAAGAATTAGATCTATTGGTGAGCTTCTTGCAAATGAGTTACACAATGGCTTAATAAAAATGCAAAAAGCAATAAAAGATAAAATGACAACCCTTAGTGGTTCAGTAGAAGAGTTAATGCCCCATGATTTAATTAACTCTAAGATGATTACAAATACAGTATTAGAGTTTTTCTCTTCAGGGCAATTGTCTCAATTTATGGATCAAACAAATCCACTATCAGAAATTACCCATAAAAGAAGATTATCAGCTCTTGGAGAGGGTGGTTTAGTTAAAGAAAGAGCTGGATTTGAAGTTCGTGATGTTCACCCAACTCACTATGGTAGAATTTGTCCAATTGAGACTCCAGAGGGTCAAAATATTGGTTTGATTAATACTATGTCATCGTATGCTAAAGTAAATGAACATGGATTTATAGAAGCACCGTATAGAGTTGTTAAAGATAGAAAAGTTACAGACGAAATTGTATATATTACTGCAACTCAAGAAGAAGATAAAGTAATGGCACCTGCATCAA
>CAYMUV010000143.1:0-2414 GCA_964393855.1 uncultured Nitratifractor sp. | reverse complement strand
ACAATTTGCACTACTACCTAAACTTAATGAAAGAAGCAAGAGAAGCAATACTAAACAATAACTACGAAAACTTCAGAAAAGATTTTTACGCTAAACGAGGTGTTTAAAAAAGCACCCTTGTTATTGCGTTTTTACCCGTATTATACTTATACATAACTACGCCAGCAATATGCATGATGATAAGTGCTATTAAAACAGTTGTGGAAGCTGAGTGGATATTTCCAAAAAGTTGAGATAAAGAGTTATAATCAAAATTGCTCTTTTTTGCTCCAAAAACTACAACACTACCTAAATTAGATATTTTAGCCGTAGCAATGCCGCTAAGCCCAACAATAACAAGGGTTACATAAATTAACTTATGGTTCCAGTCAGACATTTTCTGCTTAATATTATCTGTGCTATAAAGTGGCACTAACTTTGGCTCTTTTATAGCCATAAATATTCTAACAAATGTTAAAAGAGTTGCTATTACACCTAAAATAATATGCATTTTAAATGCGCTTAAATCAACATTTTTTCCAAGTTCTGGCAATTTTAAAGATGCTCCAATTAATAAAAATGTAAGCAATAGAGCGTGTACCCAATGCATAATAATAAATTTTTTACTATATTTCATAATTTAACTCCTAAATTTTTTATAATTATATACTCCTAATGTCAACTAAATATTAATTACACTAAAGCTTCTCTTAAAACCTCTTCTATTCTATCTACAGGGATTATCTCTATATGCTCTTGTACCTCTTTTGGTATATCTTCTAAATCTCTTTCGTAGTTTTTTCTAGGTATTAGAGCTTTTGTTACGCCAGATTTATAAGCTGCTATTAGCTTCTCTTTTAAGCCACCAATTGGTAGTACTTTGCCTGTTAGTGTTAGCTCGCCTGTCATTGCTATTTTGTTATCTATTTTTAGATTAGAGTAGATAGAAGCAATTGCTGTTGCCATAGTTATACCTGCGCTTGGTCCATCTTTTGGTGTAGCACCTTCTGGTACATGTATGTGCAGGTCGTATCTTTTGTATATCTCTTCTATATTTGGAGTTATATTTTTTTCTATCTCCTCTTTTGTTTTAGGTATAGTGTTAGCATCTATTGTTAATTGTCTATTGTCTATTAATATCTTAACAGCACTTAGTGCAATTTTAGCAGACTCTTTCATTACATCGCCAAGGCTACCTGTTAGCTGAATTAAGCCTTTACCTTTAATTTTGATTGCCTCTATTGTTAAAACATCGCCACCTACACTTGTCCAAGCTAAACCATTGACAACCCCAACCTCTGGAGTAGTAGCAATAGGAGAGTACTCGAAAATCTTTTTACCTGCATAGTTATCTAGATTTTTAACAGTAATTTTAATGCTCTCTTTTTCAGGGTCTTCTAAAATCTCTTTAGCGGCTTTTCTAGCAATTGATGCTACTCTTCTTCTTAGATTTCTAACTCCTGGTTCTCTTGTGTATTCATCTATAAGAAGCTTTAGAGCTTTTTTTGTAATAGATACTTCGTCGCTTCTTAGTGCATGTTTTTTTAACTCTTGAGGCAAAAGGTATCTTTTTGCAATTTCAAATTTTTCGTTAGGGGTATAACTACTTACAAAAATCAACTCCATTCTATCTCTAAGTGGCGCAGGTATTGCCCCTAAATCATTTGCTGTTGCAATAAATACTACTTTACTTAAATCTACTGCAAAGTTTAAGTAGTAATCTCTATAATGAGAGTTTTGCTCAGGGTCTAGTATCTCTAAAAGTGCTGCTGTTGGGTCGCCACGGTTTGAACGCCCTACTTTGTCTATTTCGTCTAATACAATAACAGGATCCATAGTTTTAGCCTCTATAAGGCTACTAACTAAACGACCAGGCATTGCACCTACATATGTTCTTCTGTGTCCTCTAAGCTCATTAACATCTTCTAGCCCACCAAGTGCTAGTCTTGCCAAAGGGCGTCCAAGTGCATTAGCAATAGAGTTTGCTAAAGATGTCTTACCAACACCTGGAGGTCCTACAAAACACAATATAACACCATCGTTAGACTCTTTAATTTTACCCCTTAACTCTGCTAACTCTTTTACCGAGAAAAACTCTACAATCCTCTCTTTTGGTTTTGTTAAAGAGTAGTGGTCGTTATCTAGCTCTTGTGCGACTTTTTTAACGCTTAGACTCTTTTTACTATAGTTTCCAAAAGGCACTTCGAAAACTAGTTCGATATAGTTTTGTAAAAGCGAAGCATCTGCACTATCTGGATGAACTTTAGAGTATCTATCTATCTGTTTAGCTATCTCTTTGTAGGCATCTTCGTTAATGCTAGATTTTATAGACTCTAGTTTATCTTTGTATTGCTGTATCTCTTCGTCTCTTTGACCATCTGCACCTAACTCTTTTTGTATCTCTTTTAGTTGCTCTTTTAAGAAATACTCTTTAT
>CAYMUV010000142.1:0-2432 GCA_964393855.1 uncultured Nitratifractor sp. | reverse complement strand
TTTTTTGTTTCATTAAAAGTGAATCATATGATACTTAACTTAAAAATTATAGGAAAAAGCTTTATGCTTATGATAAGTAATAAGTAATAGGTAAAAGGTAATAGATTTGGAGGTGAGATTTTAATCTCATTTTTGAGTGAATAGTAATTTGTTTCTGTTCCCGAACATTGTCAAACTTGATTTAACAATCTAATTTATTCAAAACAAACCGTATTTTTCGTTTTCTGTTTTCAGTTGTCCGTTATCTGAACATAGATCACCCAATCAAGTTGTGTGATGACACAGCTTATTCATTCCTCTGCCCCTATACTCCTTCTTGCCTCTACACCTTTACATCTAAATAATCTATTTTCTTATCTAAATATATTATAATAGACCACTTGCAAAACTGTAAAGGATACAAAATGATAATTTTTATACACGGCTTTGGAAGCAGTGCTTATAGCACAAAAGCTAATCAGACAAAAGAGTATTTTCAAGATAAAGAGGTGGTGCTATCGCCATCTTTGCCTTATGTTCCACACTTGGCGATTAAGACTCTCGAAGAGATAATAGATTATGCCTTAACTAAAGAGAGTGTTCATCTTATAGGCTCATCTCTTGGTGGGTTTTATGCTATCTATTTAGCAAATAAATACAACTTAAAAGCTGTACTTGTAAACCCTGCTGTATATGCTGATAAAAGGCTTAGAGAAGTTGAAGGAATGGCAACAAATTACTACGACTTAAGTAAATTTGAGTGGAATGCATCGCATGTTAAACAGTTAGAAGATATAGTAGTTACAAAGCCAAAAAATGAGAATTTTTTACTAATGTTACAAAAAGGCGACGAAGTTTTAGACTATAAAGAGGCATTAAAAAAACTGCCAGATGCAAAACTAATTTTAGAAGATGGTGGCGACCATAGCTTTACAACTTACAAAGAGCATTTAAGCGATATAGAAGAGTTTTTTAACTCTTAAACCTCATCTTAACAAAGGCTATTGCATCCTCTTTGTTTGCTATATTACCATCTAATTGGGCTTGATAGAGGGTATCTAAAATCTCTTTAAATTTTGGCGATGGGCTTAAGCCTAACTCTATTAAATCTCGCCCTTTTAGCAAAGGCTCTATTGGGGCGCTATCTACTTGTAGCTCTTTTGCCCTTTTTAGTAGCCACTCGCCTGCTTTATACTCTCCACTAAGTGCCTCTTCTGTGCTTCTGCCTAAGTTGTCTGCTTTTGCTACCAGTACTAAATCTTTAATATTTACTTTTGTAGCTAGCCTCTTTATCGTAGAGTCTTTAGCCCCATTTGCATAGTAGATAGATGGTTTTAAATGGTGCTCTACTAAAGGGATTATAGACTCAATTAATTTAACATCGTTTGTCAATTTTTGTAAAAAGTTTACAGTAGGCTCTACCCCACCTAGCTCGTGTCCAACTGAAGTTATATTACCATTTTTGTCAATTTTTGTAAACTTAGGTTTACCAAAATCGTGGCACAATATTGCAAACATAAACTTTAATTTTTCTCGCTCTTGCAGCTTACTATTTTGTAGTAAAAAAGCCATTTTGTCTAAGCTCATCATTGTATGCACCCAAACATCACCTTCTGGGTGCCAAATTGGCGATTGTGGCACACCTATAATTGCCTTAAGCTCTGGAAAATATCTTAATAACCCAAGCTCTCGCATAAGCTCAAAACCAATAGATGGTTTATTAGATTTTAAAAGTAACTTTTTAAACTCTTCGTAAACTCTCTCTTTTGCAAGCTCGTCTAATTCGCCGCTATCTACCATTTTTTTGCATAGTTTAAAAGTTGTACTATCTAATTCTAAATCAAATCTAGCACAAAACTGCACGGCTCTATAAACTCGTAAAGGGTCTTCTACAAAGCTCTTATCGTCTATATGGCGAAGTACTCTATTTTTAAGGTCTGCTTTTGCACCAAATGGGTCTAATATCTCTTGATTTAAAATATCGTAACCCATTGCATTAATTGTAAAATCTCTACGCCTTGCAGCCTCTTTATAGCTTAAATTTCCATCTATGCTAACATCAAAACCTCTATGTCCTACTCCACTTTTGCTCTCTCTTCTAGGAAACGAAAAATCATACTCATTATCGCCAACTCTCAACTTTAAAATACCAAAACTCTTGCCAACTAAGTTTACACTGCCAAATTGCGATAATACGAGCTCTAATTGCTCTATTGTCATAAGATTGTAAACCTCTACATCGTAATCTTTTAACTCTTTATTTAATAAAAAATCTCTAACTGCTCCACCAACCAAAATAGCCCTTGCGCCTACTTTTGCTAATGCGTCTGAAATCTCTATTAAATCTTTAGGTAATTGCATCTATTATCCCATTAACTACTAAGTTTTTCTCTTAATTTTTTAATATACTCTCTAAAACTCTTAGCATCTCCATACTCTAAAAAATCTTTATA
>CAYMUV010000141.1:0-2494 GCA_964393855.1 uncultured Nitratifractor sp. | reverse complement strand
ATATTATCAAACTGTTCTAACTCTTTTATAAAATCTTTTGGCGATAAAACAACACCATTTCCGACTATATTAATAGCTTTTGGATTTAAAACACCAGATGGAACAAGGTGCAAAGCATACTTTTTGCCCTCTGTTACAATTGTATGCCCAGCATTATGACCACCTGCAAAACGACATACATAATCGTACTTCTGCGCTAAATGGTCAACTATTTTACCCTTACCTTCATCACCCCACTGTAAACCTACAATTAAATCTGCTCTATTCATCTATTCCCTTTTGCATCTTTTTAGCTATTATGGCATCTGTATATATTGCAAAACCTGCACCACTAACACCTTTTATATTATAAACACCACCTGTTGCATATAAACTTTGAGCACTAAAAGCTCTAAATATAAGAGAGTTATAGTAGTGCATTGGTGCATAATATAGTGGAGAAAGTATGCAATTTTTACTATCAATTTTTTTAGCTAGCTCTCTCATTTTACTAAGTTCACTAGCAATATCTTCTGGATATATCGATAGATCTTCTAAATCTTCTATATTTGTAATTGAAACAAGTGCTTCAATCCAAGTTAAATTATATTTTAAAAGCTTATCTAATCTTATACTTTTAATATCTTCTATACTAATTCCATAATTTTCTGTAAGCAAATTAGAAATTGCCATATTAGCTATTTGAAATGTAAATTCGATATTGATATTTTTTAAAAGCTTTAATGCAATATCTGCAACTTCGCTTAGCTCTCCGTTTAAAATTTCTGCAGCAATTTGATGTTGTTCATTTGTAGGAAACGAAAAAATTGGCTGAATATAAAACCATTTTTTTACATTTTCGCTTCTTGCTAATCTATTTGTAGCAATTCTTACCACATCTACTGTAGAGTCTGCTCTTAAACTTACGCTATTGTTTTTAGTGTCGTTTACTCTAACTAAAATATTGCTATCTATAAATGTTTCATCTTGATGATAAGAGAATAGTGGCGTAGATATTTCGCTAAAGCCAAGCTCTTCTAATATTTTTGCACTACTATTTTCTATATCTCTTTTTAGCTTTGCACTTTTACCAAAATATAGTTTACTTCCACTTGGTATTTCGTGTTCTAAAATCATTTTATCTCCGCTTTAAACTCTTGGCTAAATACTTTAGCCCCTATTCCACTATACTCTAATCTTCCAAGGTCTGCTAAAGCACTCTCTATAGAGTCTATTACCCATAGCATATCGCTTCTTTTAATTAAACCCATATTATTAATTCTAAAAATCTTACCCTTAAGATGATCTTGACCACCTGCTACATTTACGCCATATCTGTTTTTTAGTAAGCTTCTAATATCTTCTGCATTATCATCTATAATAGTCTCCATTGCAAGAGCAGGAGTATTTGGATAGATTTTTAAATTTAACGCTTCTAGTGCCTTTAACATTGCTTTAGATCTTGCTTTTGTCTCTTTATATAATGTTTCTAAGCCACCTTGCTCTTCTATAAGCTCAAAAATCTTATTTAATCCAATAATTAATGTAGTTGCTGCTGTATATGCTGTTGTATTTTTTTTCTGCTTAGCAAGCTCTGTAGCTAAATTTAAGTAATATCCACTACCCTCACCAATTCTATCAATTGCTGCAGAACTTAAACCAATCATCGCAAGACCTGGTGGCAACATAAGTGCTTTTTGACTACCTGCAATTAAAGCATCTATATTACTTATATCTATACTCTCTACACCAACTGCTGTAATACCATCTGCAATTACTACAATATCTTTATTAAACTCTTTTACAGCCTTTGCAATATCTTCTACTGGGTGTCTTAAGCCCCCTGCACTTTCACATACTTGTATTGCGATAGAATCTATATCTTTATTCTCTTTTAAAGCATTTAAGACATCTTCTACAGATGCTGGAGTGTTCCACTCGTACTTTAACTCTACTAACTCTTTGCCATAAGCTTTAACAATTTTTCCAAATCTCTCACCAAACTTACCGGCATTAATAGTTAATGTTTTACCTTTAGATAAATTTACTATACAAGCTTCCATAGCACCAGTACCAGAGCTGGCAATCATTATTGCCTCTTCCATACCAAAAAGTTTTAATAACCCCTCTCTTGCCTCTTTAAAAATAGCTTCGAATTCTGGTGTTCTATGATGAAGCGTAGGTGCTGACATTGCTACCCTAACAGCTTCAGGAACTGGAGTTGGACCAGGAGTAAATAATAGCATACTTATATCCTTATATAAAAATCGTAAGATTATATCTAAATTATTATTAGGATAGAATGAAAAACTACTAACTATATATAAAGAGAAAAGAGTTAAATAATATTGCAAAAAGAGAAAGGCACAAAGCATAAAGCTTTTTTAATAGTATCAAACTCGAATAAAACAATAATTATGAAATATGCTTAAAAAATAATTTTAGTAGTTTAGGAAGATACCGGATATAATGTATAATATTTTATAAAGACTTTCCATTATATAGTAGTAATAGA
>CAYMUV010000140.1:0-2578 GCA_964393855.1 uncultured Nitratifractor sp. | reverse complement strand
AAGATATTAATGTTGAAATTATAGAAATAGATAAAGAAAATTCAAGACTTAGAGTAAGTCTTAAAAAACTTCTTCCAAAACCAATTGATCAATTTAAAAATAATAACTCTATTGGTAGTGTTATTAAAGGAACTGTTACTTCTGTTACAGATTTTGGTGCATTTGTTAAAGTTGGAGAGGTTGAAGGCTTGCTACACAATCAAGAGTGCTCTTGGGATAAAGGTATTAAATGTAAAGATATCTTGAAAAGTGGAGATGAAGTAGAAGTAAAAGTAATAGATATAGATACAGTAAATTCAAAAGTATCTTTAAGTAAAAAAGCACTAGAAAAATCACCAGCTGATGAGTTTGCAGCTAATCATAAAAACGGTGATATTATAGAAGGTACAGTTAAAGACAAAAAAGATTTCGGTGTATTTATATCTTTAGGAAATAATGTAGATGCATTAATTAGAACAGAAGATTTAGCACCATTAAATATTGACGAAATAGAAAAAGGGCAAACTATACAAGCTGTATTAGTATTTATCGATCCTAAAAAAGATAGAATTAGAGCTTCTGTAAAAAGATTAGAGAGACAAAAAGAGAGAGATGCAGTAGCAGAATATAGTGATGATTCTGCAATGACATTAGGTGACATTGCAAATATAAAAAAATAAAATATTTCAAATAGATAGGAATAAACATATATGAGTAAAATTAAAATTGTTGTTTGTGATCATATTCATCAAGCAGGCTTAGATATTTTGGCTAATAGTAGCGATATAGAGTATATTAATGCTGCAGATGAGCCAAAAGATAAGCTTGTAGAAGAGATTATTACAGATGCAGAAGTTATTATTACAAGAAGTTCTACAGATGTAGATAGTTACCTTTTAGAGCATGCAAAAGAGCTTAAAGCAATTGTTAGAGCTGGTGTTGGTGTTGATAATGTAGATATCGACGGATGTTCTAAAAAAGGTATTGTTGTAATGAATGTACCTACTGCAAATACAATAGCAGCTGTTGAGCTTACTATGGCTCATATGCTATCATGTATGCGACAATTTCCTTATGCTCATAATAATTTAAAACAAGATAGAGTTTGGAGACGCCAAGATTGGTATGGAATTGAGCTTAAAGATAAAAAGCTTGGAATTATTGGTTTTGGTAATATTGGCTCTCGTGTAGGTATTAGAGCTAAAGCATTCGAGATGGATGTTATAGCTTACGATCCATATATAGACCCAAGTAAAGCCACTAATTTAGATATAGGTTATACAACTAATTTTGACGATATTTTAGCATGTGATGTAATTACTATACACACTCCTAAAACAAAAGAGACAATCGGAATGATTGGCAAAGAAGAGATTGCTAAAATGAAAGATGGTGTAGTTTTAATTAACTGTGCCAGAGGTGGTTTATACGAAGAAGAGGCTTTAGTAGAGGGTTTAAAAAGTGGTAAAATATATATGGCAGGTATTGATGTTTTCGATAAAGAGCCAGCAACTGATCACCCACTATTAGATTTAAATAATGTTACAGTTACACCTCATTTAGGGGCAAATACTAAAGAGTCTCAAAGAAATATTGCTATTCAATCTGCAGAAAATGCGATTGCAGCAGCAAGAAATATATCTTATCCTAATGCACTTAATTTACCAATTAAAGAGAGTGAATTACCAGATTTTGTTAGACCATATTTAGAACTTTCACAAAAATTAGGCAATATGGCAGCACAGATTACAAAAAGTGGTGTTAAGTCTATTAAGGTAGTTACAGATGGCGAAATAAATAGCCATTTAGATTCTTTAACTACATTTGCTACTGTTGGCTTATTAAGCGAATCTTTAGCAGACCAAATTAACTATGTAAATGCTGAGTTTGTTGCAAAAGAGCGTGGCATAAATATAGAAAAAGATTGTGCAAGCAATAATAGTGGTTTTAAAAATTTAGTTACAGTTAAAGTAGCTACTCAAAATGGAAATACAGTTAAACTAAGTGCAACTGTACTAGATGAAACACTACAAAGAGTTACAGAGATAGATGGCTATACATTAGACTTAGAGCCAAAAGGTAACTTAATACTATTTAAAAACAATGACGAACCAGGCGTAATAGGAGATGTAGGCTCTATTATTGCAAAACATAACATAAATATATCAGACTTCAGACTAGGCAGAAACAAAGACTCTCAAGCCCTAGCTGTAATAAAAGTAGATAACCAAGTAAACGAAGATTTAATTACAGAGTTATCAAAACTAGATGCATGCATAAGCGTTAGAAGCGTAACTTTATAGTTACCTTTAATGCCTATAAATTTTCCCTCTTAATTTTTTAAATTAAAACTAAATAGCTTAATAATATTTCTAATCTTACTACAAATTTAAGTTTTTGAATTGGAGCATCTAAGACCCAAAAAGAAAGACTTTAATATTGTTCTAAATTTTTAATTATTTATAATTTTATGTAAAGGTTTAATAAGAACATATACTTGTTTTTAGCAAGTTTAATATGTATCTATAAATGGTAATGGTATTGCACATATTGATTCTTTGGAGTTGCCAGAGGATATTCAAGAGTAGAAATACTCTTG
>CAYMUV010000139.1:0-2587 GCA_964393855.1 uncultured Nitratifractor sp. | reverse complement strand
TATCGCCTGTTCTATACCCATCTGCTAAAACTTTTTTAATTGCATTATCTATTGCATCAGCTGCTTCTAACTCTCCAAAAGCATACTTTAGCATCATTGCTGCACTTGAAATTGTTGCAATTGGGTTAGCAATGCCCTGCCCTGCAATATCTGGTGCACTACCATGTATTGGTTCGTAAAGTCCACTTTTTCCACCAACACTTGCACTTGGTAAAAGACCAATAGAGCCACTTAACATACTAGCTGCATCAGATAAAATATCACCAAAAATATTACCTGTTACAATAACATCAAACTGTTTTGGGTCTTTAATTAATTGCATAGCAGCATTATCAACATACATATGGCTTAGCTCTACTTCTGGGTAATCTTTAGCTACCTCTTCTACAACTTCACGCCATAATTGACTTACCTCTAATACATTTGCTTTATCTACAGAGCAAACTCTTTTATCTCTTTTCATTGCGATATCGAATGCTACTTTTGCAATTCTCTCTATCTCTTCGCGAGTATAAACCATTGTGTTGTAAGCTTTATCTTCTGAGTACTCTCTTGGTTGCCCAAAATATATACCACCTGTTAGCTCTCTTACAACCATAATATCTACACCTTTAACAATATTTGGCTTTAGTGTAGAGGCATTAACTAATTCGTCATAAACTGTTGCAGGTCTTAAGTTAGCAAAAGTTCCCATCTCTTTACGAAGCCCAAGAAGTCCACTCTCTGGGCGTAAATGACGCTCTAAATTATCCCATTTTGGTCCACCAATTGCACCAAATAGTACAGCATCTACTCTTTTTACACCTGCAATTGTTTCAGCTGGCAAAGGCACTCCTGTTTCATCGATTGCTGCACCACCTAATAAAAAATCTTCGTATTGAAAATCAAAACCAAATTTAGAAGCAGTTGCATCCAAAACATTTATAGCTTCATCTATAATTTCAGGACCAATCCCGTCGCCTTTAATAACACCAATTTTATATATTTTACCCATATTTTACCTTTAAGCTTTTGCTATTTCTTGTTTTGCAAACTCTATTAATCCACCTGCATCTACTAACTCTTGCATAAATGGAGGAATTGGAGTAAATTTATAACTCTTATTAGTAGTTTCGTTTACAATTTCGCCATTTGACATATCTATTTTTATTGTATCGCCTTCGTTTATTTCGTCTATCTCTTTTAATTCAAAAATAGGCAAACCCATATTAAAAGCATTTCTATAAAAAATTCTTGCAAAAGTAGGAGCAATAACTGCAGCAACTCCTGCCTCTTTTAATGCTATTGGTGCGTGTTCTCTACTACTACCACAACCAAAGTTCTCATCTGCAACTATAATATCTCCAGCTTGCATTTTTTGCGTAAATTTAGGGTCTGCATCTTCCATGATATGCTTTGCTAACTCTTTTGGATCGCTTGTATTTAAGTATCTAGCGGCAATAATAATATCTGTATCTATATTTTTGCCAAATTTCCAAACTTTACCTCTCACAAAATATCCTTAGTAATTTTTTCGTGATTATACCTAAAATTTCTAATTTATAAAAACATTGCCCTTGTTTTAGAGCTATTTTATTGATAATTATTAATTAAAAAATTGATTATTAGAAAATTTGTTATGAAAATTAGAAAAATCTTAAACTTTTTTCTTAAATTTGCAGATTTTTCAAAAAATTTCGGTATAATATATATCTTAAAAATTAAGCGGAATTACTACACTATATTTTACCTACACAGGAGCTAGCATATATGGCTACAAAAAAGACGAAAGACCCATTAGAGTTAATAGAAAAAGAGTTTAAAAAGAGTAAAAAAGCATCTTTTGCTACATATGAGAATATTGCTAAACATTTCGAAAAAGCACCAACAGCAGCAGTTGCAAAAAAGATTAAATCTTTAGCAAAAAAGAGTAAATTAGATATTATATCTGCTTCGGAAGCTGCAAAGAAATTACACGATAAAAGAAGCGAAGAGCTAAAAGTGGCAAGAGAAGCGGCTTACGATGCTGAAGTAGAAGATGAATTTGATATAACAAAAGATAAAGAGCTTTTAGAGTGGAGCCGAAGTGACTCTCCTGTTCGTATGTATTTAAGAGAGATGGGCAAAATTCCTCTACTTACAAAAGAAGAAGAGGTAGAGTTAAGCCAAAGAATAGAAGATGGCGAAGATATTATTATTGATGCTATCTGTTCTGTACCATATTTAATTGATTATATTTTAAATTATAAAGAGCCTCTTTTAAATAGAGAAAGAAGAGTAAAAGAGTTATTTAAAAGTTTTGACGATGCAGATAGTGAAGAAGATGACGAAATAGATAGCGAAGAAGAAAATATCGAAGAAGAGAGTGAGAAAAAAGCTCCAAAACTCGATAAAAGAAGCCAACAAGTTACCGAGAAGTTTAAAGCTTTAGAAAAAGCTAAAAAAGATTGGATGAAAGAGAAAGAGAAGTTAGATGCCTTATTAGAAGATGAATCTGCAAAAGAGGAAGCAATTTTCCACATGAGTTTAAAGGTTGCACATAAAAAACATCTTTTAAAAGAGGCACTTTTAAACCTTGGACCAACAAGTAAGCTTATAAATGAGCTTG
>CAYMUV010000138.1:0-2590 GCA_964393855.1 uncultured Nitratifractor sp. | reverse complement strand
TATATACCTTTTAGTGCAACTTTTAATTCGCTAATAGTAACTTTAGGTATATTATTAGGCAAACTTCTACTTAAAATATAACAAAAATATGCTCTAGCTTTTACCCTAATATTTGCAAACTCATCTATCTCTTTAATCTTCACTATTTAACTCTCCTATTACATCTGCAAATGATACTTTTTGATTTAGCTCTACACTCCAATTTAGTGCGCCTTTATCGCTTAATATAACAATTGTAGAGCCCATCTCAAACCAACCAAACATATCCCCTTTTTTAAGCTCTTTTGGCTCACTGTAAGTATATCTGAACTCTTTTGCATCTTTTGTGTTTGTTTTTAATCTTGGTTCAAATGTAACTACCATTTTCCCAACATTTAAAGCACCAACTAATATTATAAAGTGTCTATGGTTAAATCTATCTAGCACCTCTAAAACTACTCTCTCATTCTCTAAATACAAATTCTTTTTAGACTTAAGTAGTGGCATATTTACCGGGTATAACTTTCCAGGAATATAAAGCAGAGATAAAACTTTAACATCAAATGGCATATGATATCTGTGGTAATCTTTTGGAGATAGATAAAAGTTAATATAAGAGCCTCCATTTAAAAATTCATCTCTTACACTATTTTTATCTCCTAAAAGCTCATTTGTATTATACTCCATACCTTTTATTTGGTAAGCAGTAGCTTTTTCTATCTTACCAAAAGCAATTACTTTAGAATCGCAAGGAGATATTACAGAAGTTCTAGAAGCATCAATACTAGGTGCTTTTTTAAGCTCTCTTATAAAGAGATCTTTTAAACTTGGATAGCTATTAGCTGGAGCAAAATTTCTCATATCTAAGCCCATTAACTTAACATAACCACTATTTATAATATTTTGAATAGCAGGCGAAAATTTAGCATTTGCAAATTTTCCAAAAGCCCTTGATACTACCGATGTAAAATGACTAGCCATCTATATCTATCTCCCTATAATAATCTAATGCCTCTTTCATAAGCTCTATATGGTAATTCTCTTGGTAATTTATAAAATCGAAAAATTTAGCCAACTCTTGGCTATCTTTTGCAACTGCATTAGATAAATCTTTACACTGCTCTTTTGCTGCCAACTCTTCGTCTATTCCATCTTTTAAGAATGTAACAACATTTTCTACTTGATATAATGACCTATGTATTACTCTTGGCACTCCAAGAATTCCCATTTCGCTCATCATTTGACAAAAACTTTTTAGATGGAAAAAGCTCTCATCTACTAAAATTTGAAAAATCTTATTTAAAAAATCATCATTTGAGTGTGCTTTTAAATAGTTATAAATCATAATTAACTCATACTCTTTATAGCTCTCTTCGAATAAAAATAGTGTAAATGCATCTGTTGCTTCATCTGATAATTCATAGTTTTTATATTTTCTATTTGTATCAAATGCTGTTACTTTTTCATCTTCCATATGTGATATAGTGTACTTTATATACTCTAAATCTGTCTTTATCCTATTGCTTAATGCTTCGCTTTTTATATCTACCAACATTAGCTCTAAAGTATTGATTCTATCTAATATGTTATTTAAAATAACTTTTAAATTATCTACCTTTATAGGTATCATATCTCTATCGTAATTATACTCTATACCCTCTTTAATTAACTCTCTTTCAATCCAAGTAAAATGTCTAAATATAATATCACTAAAGTTATCTAAATCTCTTTTTGTATCTAAATTTCTACTCATAAACGATGCCATAATTGTTGTTAACCATAACTCATGTGTTTTTACTAAAATATTATTCATTCTTATCTCCTTGTATATATGTATGCTCTAATTCTGGCGAGCAACTCTGCTCTATTTTATAAATTAGAGTCTCTTTTTTACCACTCTCTTTACTCATATTATACCCATCTATTGCAGCTTTAAGTGCAACTGCAACCATCTCGGAGCACGCAGCCTGCTCTGGTGGTACACTCTCTAGCATACCTAAAGTTACAGCTATTAACTCTTCTGCAGTTTTAAAACTAATATTTTCTGCCTCTTTTGTAATAATTGAGCCTGCAACAACTGTTGTCATACATGCTATTGCTTCGAATTTAATATCTTTTATAGTTGGTGTATTATCTATATCTTCTACATCAATATAAATTATAACTTTTTCACCATTTTGTGGGTTTTCCCCTATTCCAATACTGCTAGCATTCTCTATTCTTCCGTAATTGTTTGGGTTAGACATATGCTCTATTAACTCAATATCCGATTGTGCCACAATGTATCCTTTAGATTTTAAAGTCTATATTATACATAATAAATTAAAAAAAGTATAACTGTTTTAGATTAAAAAGTGAAAATTACTCTTTTTTAAGCTATAATTATCAAATAAATTTATAGGGAGAGGAATATAAATGAATACACAAAAAGTAATTGCTGGCTTTTTTATTATAATGGCAATGACACTAAATTTTGGCTTCTTTTATGGCGATATTAGCCATATTGAACAGCACAATCCTTACGAACTATTTGCTGCAATTGTAATTAATTTAATTGCAACAGTTTTAAAACTTGGCGACAAAACTCAATTAGGTTCTGTACTGCTAGCAA
>CAYMUV010000137.1:0-2635 GCA_964393855.1 uncultured Nitratifractor sp. | reverse complement strand
GTTCTCCAAATTTCTCCATAATATCAGCACAAGAGTTATCTTTAACCTCTTTTACTGCTTCTAACATTTTATAAACTCTTGTTTTTGTCATTTTAGCTCCTAAAAAATTTAATTATTGCCATTTTAATTTTGCGCCATAAAGAAAGCTTATTGTATATTATATCTAACTTATCACTTAAATAGATATTAACATTTTTTAAATGTCTTGGTTCGAATTTATCTATCTTCATCTAAAATCTTCTCTATCTCATAAAATGCATTCTGATTTTTTAATCTAAATTTAATTTCGATACGACGGGAGGCATCTTTATCCTCTTCGCCATCTAATAAAATTCTATCTAAATATGACCTACCACTTGCAGTAAGAAGCTTTTGTAACTTATACTTTTTAGCTACATCTAAAGTAAGTAGATAGTTCATTACAGCCAGTGCTCTATCTTGTGATAATTTAAGGTTATATAAATAACCTCCATCGCTATCTGTATGCCCTTCGATAACAATTGTATCTATATTTGGTGCTACCGCTTTATTACCCATTAAAGTCTTTATATATTTAGTAAATCCTTTTTTTAGGCTATCTTTTGCACTATCTTTTAGTTTACTACTACCTTTATCAAAAAGCACAGAAGAGCTAAGCTTTAACGAGCCATCTTTTGTAACATTTACGCTATTGCCTAAAGTATGTTTTAACTCTTCGATTACTCTTAGCCTTATGCCTGTTAAATATTTAATTTTAGCTCTTTTATCTTGCAACTCTTTTAGTAGTTTTTCGTAACTACTTTTCTTCTCGTCAAGTGCTTCTAAAAGCTTTAACATTTTACCATTTGTAATATTTAAATCTTCGCTCTTTTTATTAAGTGAGTTAGATAAAATTAAAATTTTATCTTTAAATTTTTTAAGCTCTTCATCTTTACTTAAGAGTGTTTTATTTCTATCTTCTAATAGGTTTTGCAAAACTACAATTTTGCTATTTAGCTCATCGATAGATGTATTTTTAGCTAAAAGAATTTGATTTATCTTTTTAAGTTCATCCTCTTTTAATTTTAATGAATTTTTAGTAATAACCAAATTCTCTTTTGTGCTATTTAACTCTTTTGCCCTATCTTCTAAAAGTGATTTTAATTTATTAATATCCTCTTCTTGCAGCTTTATCTTCTCTTCTTGAATAGCTATAGTTTTATCTTTAGTTTTTATACTGTTCTCTTTTATTTTAATAGATTTTTTAGCTATATTAAGAGCATTTTTTTTACTCTCTAAATCTTCTCTAAGAAATACAGATTTAGAAACAATTGCACCTATAAGCAAAATAAATACAAATAGCAAACCTGCCATTAAGTCTGCATAAGATATCCAAAAATTACTATCTATATTGCTTTTATTATTTTTAAACACGCTCTACTCTTTCAGGCTTTTTACGCTAGCTACCATACTCTCTATACTATTTACAGCTTGTGCAAGCTCGCTATCTATTTTGTGCAATGCACTATCTAAGCCTCTATCGAAACCATAAAGCAATTTGTGTAACTCGTTAGAACTTTTATTAAACTCTTCTAAATTTCTCTCTAAATTGTCGCGTGCATCTAATGTAGCTTGAGTTTGCTCTAAACGATTAGCTACTCTTTCTAAACTTGTTGCTTGGTTAATTAAACTGCCTTCTATCTGTTTTAAACCATTTTGTGTCTTTTCTATTATAGATTCATAACTTTGCAGATGCTCTTTATTTATATTTTTTATAAAGTCTAAGTTAAATGTCTCTTTTAAAACTCTTAAAAGTTCATTATCCATAATAGCTTTTTGATTATATTTAAACTTTAAAAGCTCTCTTTGAGACCATATATCTTTAGAGTAAATATCTTCTAGCGAGAGTGTAAGTTTTTCTATTCTAGAAAGTCCCAATCTTTCAAAAAAAGTCCATAATAAAGATAGAAAAATACCAAAAATAGAGGCATAAAATGCTGTTCCAACACCAGATAAAAGTTTGCTAATTTCGCTATCTAATGCTTTAGAATTACTTGCAGTAAAATCTGGCATAGATATTGCAATAGCAATAAAAGTACCTAAAATTCCAAGCATTGGGAATACACTAGATGCAACTTTAGCAAAATTATCATTTCTTATATTTTTAAAATAGTCATCTAAGAAATCTCTAACACTTAAAACAGATTTTGTCTGACCCTCTATTGTTAAAGATGTATTCTCTAAGCTCTTCTCTAACTCATTTTTTGTAGATGAGAATTGGCTTCTAATTTTGCACTCTGAGACATAGGCATTATGCCCAATAAATAATAAAAATACTAAAAAAATAACAAGTAATATATAAAATGTATAAGCGTGAACATTTAAAAGATTTAAAACATTAAAATAGTTTAAGGCTAAAAATAGTACAAATAAAAATGGTAATATTGCAATACCAAAAAATTTTCCAAAGCAGGTGCTACTATAATTATCACTCATATATATCCTTTTTTAGTTTATTTTAGCTAAAAAAGTAAATTAAAGCAATAAAAACGGCAACAAAACAATAACAAAAGTGGTTATGATGTCATAATATCATATGGTCTTTTAATCTTCTCTACTAACGAAGCAACACTCATTGCCCTGCCCTCTCTGGCAAACTCTTTACCAGCTAAAAAAA
>CAYMUV010000136.1:0-2673 GCA_964393855.1 uncultured Nitratifractor sp. | reverse complement strand
CATCTGATTGCGGTTCAGAAGGTCACAGGTTCGAATCCTGTAGAGTGTACCACTTTTATACATAAAAACTTACTAATTACGCTTACTCTTAATATTAACTATTGTAAAATCTATTTAAACTTTTATTTAGGATTTGTAATGAATATTTTAGTTGTAAGTTACTCTACAATTGTATTAGAGCTTCTTAAGATGGTATTTAAGAGCGAGAGCATTAAAAGCGAGCATGTAAAGAGCTTAAAAGATAGTAAAGATGAAAGTTACAATATAATCTTTATAGACGACTCTACTCCAAACTTGACTCAAGAGATAGAAGAGATTATAGACAACTACAGCTACAATAAATTAATATTAATTGGCTCAAACAAAGAGGCAGAAGAGTTGGTAGATATAGTAATAAATAAACCCTTTTTACCAAAAGATATTAAAGATATTATAGAATCTATCGATATAGAAGAGTTAGAAGCACCAAAAACTAAAGAGACAAAAGTTTTAGACCCAACAGAGATAGAGAGAATAAAAGCATTAATGAGCCTCGAAGAAGAGCCAGAAGAGAGCTTAAGTTTAGAGAGTACTTTTTTTGAGTTATTAGAGGATAAAGAGAGCTTAAACTTAAAGAAAAAGGGCGCAAAAGAGTTTTTGTATGAGTGTACTAATTTAACTCCAAAAGAGCTTAAAAAGTTGCTAAAGGGTGCAAAAGTCTCTATAAAAATTAAGTTTAAAAGCGATAGTAATGAGTAGTGCAATATTGGTGCTTTCTGGTCCTAGCGGAGCTGGTAAAAGCACTATTATAGATGCTGCTTCAAGTGAGATTGGCGAATTTTACTTTTCGGTATCTACTACAACAAGAGCCCCAAGAGATGGTGAAGTAGAAGGAGTAGATTACCACTTTGTAAGTAAAGAAGAGTTCGAAAAAGGGATAAAAAGAGGCGATTTTTTAGAGTATGCACAAGTTCACGACAACTACTATGGAACATCTTTGCAACCTGTAAAAAGAGCATTAAGCGAAGGAAAACTAGTAATCTTCGATATCGATGTGCAAGGGCATAGACTCGTTAGAGAAGCTATGGGCGATATAGTTGTAAGTGCCTTTATAACACCACCAACACTAAAAGAGTTAGAAAATCGCCTTTTATCTCGTGCAACAGATAATAAAGAGATAATAGAAAGAAGAATCGAAAACGCAAAAGAGGAGATAGAGGCAATAGGCGAGTACGATTTTGTAATTGTTAACGATAATGTAGAAGAAGCAAAGAGCAAATTTGTAGCTATTGCAAATGCTGCCAGAAATAGATGGAGCAAAGAGAAGATAGATAGCTTTATTCAAAATTGGCTTAGAGCCTAATCTCTACCCCCTCTTTTAAGACCCTTATAGTTTTATATTTATCGTACTCTACATTAGAGCCCTCTTGAATTTTTACAAATTTTCGTTTTGTATAATCAACATCGTAGTTTCCTGGGTTTTGTGTTGTAAAATCTACGCATAATTTCGCTGCAGATTCTATTAAAGACTCTGGCAAGTTTTGCTTATCGGTTTTTATTATTACATGCGAGCCTGGTAGGTCGCGTGTGTGCATCCATATATCGTTGCTTTTTGCGATAGATAGTAACTCTTGATTCTCTTTAGAGTTTCTACCAACCATTATTTTATAACCCTCTATCCAAAACAGTTCACCTACTCTTTGCTTCTCTTTTTTAGCTTTAGAGCGTGCTTGCTTTGGTAGTAGTAGCTCTATCTCGTGTGGGTTGCTAGATTGCTCTATGGCACTTGCTATATTTTTATAAAATGCTAATTTACCTTCTAGGTTTTGCTTCTCTATTTTTATATTTACCGATTTAGATTTAGCCTTTTTACTTAAGTTAAAGTAGTAGGTCGGTATTTTATTTTTAGGCAAATTTTCAGGTAAGTTTATTACTATCTCTTTGCCTTCGAAATCGTATGTTTTTAACTCTTTTTGGTGTGGTTTTAAAAGGTGCAGATTTGCTAAAAGTATATTTGCAATATTGCTAAACTTGCTTGCATCTTCTTGTAGTTTTTCTTCGCTAGGTAGATTGTTTAGGGCGTTTGAGAGTTTTTTTATTTTTTTGTTTAATAGATTTAACTTTTGTGCTTTTAGTGTTTTTAAAAGAGTAGAGTTTATTTTTTGGTAGTTGTTATCTAGTAACTCTTGTACATCTTCTACTCTGCCACTAAATTTAGATTTAAAAGGTAGTAAAGGCTTTAGCTCTACCCCCGGTTTTACTACACGATACGATTTAGAGGCATCTATGTGGTGCAGTGCTTCTAATGTAATATTGTTACTATCGGTTATAATTAAATTTGTATATTTGCCTGTTAGCTCAAATCTTGCGTAAATTACTCTATCTTTATATTGGCTTTTTGGTTTTAGTTTAAAAATTATTACTTTATCATCTGCAGGAGTACTTATATCTAATATTTTAGAGAAAGCTAATAGTTGATGTAACTGCTTATCAAAAGGTGCATTAAAAAATGTAGATTGTTTGTTAGGGGCAGCTCTATAGATTGTAGAGTTTCCTCTTGTTAGGTCAAAATAGATTGCATAATCATCGCCAAAATCTAATTCGATAGTGTTATTTTGCACCCGTTTTGCAACTTTTAAAAAGTTATATTTTTTTAGATACTCTGCTACTGCTTTTATTTCGTATTGTTTCATT
>CAYMUV010000135.1:0-2684 GCA_964393855.1 uncultured Nitratifractor sp. | reverse complement strand
AGCAAATATTTGTATAGTTAATATTTCTATCTACAACAAATGTAGTAATTTTTTTAGGATGCAGCTCTTGTTTTCTTTTTAGTGCTAATTCGCCTAAATCTTTTAAAGAGGCATTTTTAATTAGCCAAACAGCATCTTCTGTGCTTAATCTTTTACTAAAATCTATATCGTTTAAAACCAAGATTAACCCTTTTTCATTGCATCTAGTACACCATTAATAAACTGATGAGATTTATCATCGGCTAACTCTTTTGCTAGCTCTATGGCTTCGTTAATTACAATAGCTTTATCGTTGCCATCTATAATTATCTCGTAAGCTCCCAATCTTAAAATTGCTTTTTCGATTTTACCCAAATCAGAAAAATCCCACTGTTGTAGATGTTTTTTGATTTCTTTGTCTATTGTATCTAGGTTCTCAATTGTGCCATTATATAGTTTTAAAGAGAACTCTCTTTGTTTGTTACGAATTTTCTTCTCTTCTAAAATCTCTTCGCTATATTTGTTTATGTCGTCGCTTCCTAGCTCGTATGCGTAGAGCAATCCTATAACTGCTTCTCTTGCTTGGTGTCTTGTTGCCATTATTTAATCTCGTTATAAAGATTAATCATCTCAATTACACTTGCCATTGCCTCGGCACCTTTATTTCCTGCTTTTGTACCAGCTCTTTCTATCGCTTGCTCTATGCTGTCTACTGTTAAAACACCAAAAGATACCGGTTTGCCATGTTTCATAGTTACATTTGCAATACCTTTTGTTGCCTCTGCACTTACATAATCAAAGTGTGGAGTTGCACCGCGAATTACTGCACCTAAACAACATATAGCATCATACTTGCCACTAGCAAGAGCTTTATCTAGGGCAAAAGGAATCTCAAAAGCACCAGGAACTAAGATTAAATCTAAATCCTCTTCTTTTCCACCATGTCTTGCATAAAAATCTTTAGCACCCTCTACTAATCTATCTGTAATAAAGTGGTTAAATCTAGCACTAATAATTGCTACTTTTTTACTCTTATCTACTTGTAAATTACCCTCTACTATATTCATTCTAATCCTTTATATTAATTGTATTGATTTTATCTGCTCAACTAACTCTTTAAGTTGCTCTAATTTTATCATATTTGCACCATCACTTAACGCAATAGTTGGGTCAAAGTGTGTCTCGAAAAAGAAACCATCTACCCCAACAGCAGCAGCTGCTCTTGCAAGTGGTGGAACAAACGAGCTATCGCCTCCACTACTTGTTGTGCCACTTGCCATCATTTGAACAGAGTGAGTTGCATCAAAGATTACAGGTGCAAACTCTCTCATAATTTTTAAGCTACGCATATCTACAACTAAATTACCATAGCCAAAAGTTGTGCCTCTCTCTGTAAGCCAAATACCATATTTTTTTGCTACATCGTAACTAACTTCGCCATCAAACCCTCGCGTTTTCAAAACCTTCTTAACCGAATGCTCCATAGCTTGTGGTGCTAAAAATTGCCCCTTTTTAATATTGACTGTAGCAGCTGTTTTAGCAGCTTCTACCAAAAGGTCGGTTTGTCTGCAAAGAAATGCAGGAATTTGCAAAACATCTGCAACTTCTGCAACTTTTGCTGCTTGGCTACTTTCGTGAATATCGGTTAAAATTTTATAGCCAAACTCATCTTTAACCTCTTGCAAAAGCTTTAAGCCTTCATCTATTCCTGGTCCTCTAAAGCTATCTATACTTGTTCTATTTGCTTTATCGAAGCTTGCTTTAAAGTAAAAATCTATAGTGCAATCTTCGCTATACTCTTTAAGAGATTCAGCAATTTTAAAAACTACATCTTTGCTCTCTATAACGCATGGTCCTGCTATAAGCTTCAAGAGTATCCTTTTTAAAAGAGATTATATCTAAATTATCTTACAAGAAGTGCATCTAAGTGGCTAACATATGCTGTATTTAATACTCTAACAGCTTTTGCAATTCCGTCGTTGCCTACTGCAAAAATTATCTCTCCATTTGTACTTTTTAAAAGTTTTTTATGTGTTACAATATGAAATACCCAAACATTAGATACCCCTAAATCTTTTGCTTCTGCCTCTTGTACTCTTTTAGATGGTACTTTTATTAACAAATTGCCACCACTGCCTTCTAATCCAGCTACTTTCATATTGTAGTTTCCTGCACTTTTGCCTTTTAATTGTGCAACAATATTGTGGTAAGCACTAAATAGGTCGTTATATGTAAAGAAGCTAAGAGGTCTCTGTTTTTCGGAAATAAGCTTACCATTTTTCCAATTTTTTCTATGTTTTGTTACAACTTTTTGACTATAATCGAAAATATACTCTAATAGACCCTTTTTATTTTTAAAAGAGAAGTTTTGCTTAAAGTGTTGTGCTTTATATATATTGTTAGATACAAAGCCATCACTGTGGTATCTTTCTACTCTATTTCCAGATAGTTTTTTAGCAAAACCAAATGTCTGCATAGAAGCATCAATATTGTAGCTAGAGCCAGAAGAGTAGTTTACATTTACTTCGCCAATTGTACCAAAAATAGGCGCTTTAACTTTATAATATAGAGACTCTGCCGATAAAGATGCTGATAATATAGATATAAGTATTAATTTTTTCATTATTTTCCTTTTTTATTAGCATTATAACACTTTTTTGTGAAGTAATTGCAACAACCTACTATTTTGAAAACTTTTGCTATAA